>NZ_JAOTGC010000006.1:0-122962 GCF_044427445.1 Streptococcus sp. 2020WUSS084
TACATTTTCATGCCTTTCTAGTTGTTTTGTGGTTATTATAATTATAAAGCATGAAGTGGAAAACGAGCAACTCCTAATTGGAATTGCTCGTTTTTTATATGTGAGAAGCTAGTTTTTGCCCAGCCTCTTTTAGTGTGTTATCGGTCAGGCGTCAGAATCATTGGGATAATGATTGGTTCACGCTCTGTTTTTTCGTATAGGAATGGTCGTAGGGCGTTAACAATGGCGCCGTTGACTGTTTGGATATTTGCGTCTTTGTTGCGCATGGCGATGCGGATAGCGTTGAAAAGGACGCGTTGGCTTTCGCGAATGAGCTCGCCAGATTCTCTCATATAGATAAAACCGCGACTGAGGATGTCTGGCCCTGCTAATATCATCTTAGAATTAAAATCGACAGTGGCTACTGCAAGGACAACACCATCTTCTGAAAGATCGCGGCGGTCTTTTAGAACAGCTGCGCCGATTTCACCGATGCGGTTTCCATCAACATAGATGTCTTGGGCGTTGAATTGACCTGCGAGACGTGCAGAATCTTTTGTCAGAGCAAGGACATCTCCGTTTTCCATGATGAAGATATTATCTTTGGGAACGCCTGTATCAACAGCTAGGCTAGCATGGATTTTTTGCATGCGGTATTCACCATGGACAGGCATGAAGTATTTTGGCTTGATCAGGCGGAGCATGAGTTTTTGCTCTTGTTGACCACCGTGCCCAGAGGTATGGATGTTGTTGATCTTGCCGTGAATCACATCGACACCGGCTTCAATCAGGATATTGATGAGCTTGTTGACACCTGTGGTATTTCCCGGAATAGGACTGGACGAGAAGATAACCGTGTCGCCTGGCTGGAGTTGCACTTGACGGTGGGTACCGTGGGCGATGCGAGAGAGTGCTGCCATAGGCTCCCCTTGGCTCCCTGTACAGAGAATCATGATCTCGCTGGCAGGGTATTCTTTGATCTCGTTTGGCTCGATGAAGGTATCCTTAGGCACCTTGATGTAGCCGAGCTCGATACCGTTAACAATAGCCTTTTCCATGGAACGTCCAAAGACAGCAATCTTGCGTCCGGTCTTAACCGCTGCATCAGCCGCCTGTTGGAGACGGAAGATGTTGGAGGCAAAGGAAGCAAAGATAATGCGTCCGTGGATGCCTTCAATCAATTTCATAATGGACTGACCGACCACTTTTTCCGAGTTGGTAAAGGTTGGGACTTCAGCATTTGTCGAGTCGGAGAGGAGGCAGAGAACGCCTTCTTCACCGAGGGCAGCCATGCGGTGAAGGTCTGCTGGCTCGCCAACTGGAGTGAAATCGAACTTGAAGTCACCGGTACAGACGATTTTTCCTTGCGGGGTGTCAACGACAATACCAAGTGGCTCTGGAATGGAGTGGGTGGTACGGAAGAAGCTGACTTTGAGGTGTTTGAAGGTCAACTCTGTATTATGATTGATTTCATGCAAAGTCGCATCACGGAGCAGTCCGTGTTCTTCCAATTTGCCTCGAATGAGGGCGAGGGCTAAAGGTCCAGCATAGATTGGGACATTAGCTTGCTTGAGTAAGAAGGGAATGCCTCCGATGTGGTCTTCGTGCCCGTGGGTAATAACCAGACCTTTCACGCGGTCTAGGTTTTCAACGATGTAGGAGTAGTCTGGGATAACGTAGTCGATACCCAATAGGTCATCTTCTGGGAACTTGATACCGGCATCGACGATGAGAATTTCATCCTTGTACTCGATACCGTAGGTATTTTTCCCGATTTCTCCCAAACCACCGATGGCGAAAACGCCAACTTCATGAGGTTTTAGATTGACTGATGACATGGATTAAAACTCCGTAATTTTGAAATCTGCGTGCTCTTTCTCGTATTCAAGATGATTGTCTGATAAGAGGTCGATAAATTCGATGTTGTATTCAGGGCGGTTGGTTTCCACCAATTCACGCGCGATAATACGACCTTCCAATTCTGATGCAGCATCGATGTCTAGATAAAGAGCACGTGTTTGCTCGCGACGTGGGCTAATTTTTGATTCTTGATAGAATACTTTATAAATCATGTGTAGTATAGTTCCTTTCTTTTTGACTGGCAACTATGAAAAAAGCCCCAAACAGTTGGGGCTGTCTGGTAATGCCTATTCAATTTTCTCGAGTTGTCAATTTATTCAGTCTAAATGTACTCTTCATTATACCATAAAATATGCTGATGGTAAAAGGGTTAGATAAGAAAATGGAAAAGTGTCATGATTTTCAGAAACAAGCAGTGATTAAATGGATAAATGAGCGAGAAATGCAAATATATTTTTAGGTATTACAATAAATGAAAGCGGAATTTTCAAGGCATCAAAAGAGGGGATGAGTCAGAAAAGTGAGCTAGGATTCCGAGTGTGTTGGGATAGTTGAGATTGTGTAATGAACAATACAATTCAACTGTCAGATGGAGATATGAAATGCTGGGATGACAAATCGATTCTATCCGATAACCAACTTGAAATCACAACCGATTCTTTTCATTATTTGAAAAAATATCCAAGATAGCTTACAATAGAGAGTAGCATTGAAAAGTCTTTCAGTTTACTTTTAGTACTAGGTAACGAGCTGCGGGCTGTACTGGAGTACGGCAAAGCGAGTTCAAATAATGATGAAATTATTTGAAGTGGGAAATACGGAAACGAAGTTCCCTCATGCGTCGCAGTAATAAAAGCAAACCGAATGACGTAAAGAAAGAGAAACTTATGAAAATATTAGCCCTAGACAGTTCCAACCAGGCCTTATCGGTTGCCTTGGTGGAGGATGGTCGCTTGCAGGCGGAAACCCTGCTGGCTGTCAAGAAAAATCATAGTATCAGCCTCATGCCTGTGGTCGATTTTTTGGTAGCACAGGTGGGCTGGACGCCTAAAGACTTGGAGCGGATTGTGGTCGCTCAGGGGCCTGGCTCCTACACGGGTCTGCGGGTGGCGGTGGCGACTGCCAAGACCTTGGCCTACACCCTCAAGATCGACTTGGTGGGGCTATCCAGTCTTCAGTCCCTGGTTCCGCCTAGCCTGACGGGTCTGGTGGTCCCCCTCATCGATGCCCGCCGTAACCATGTCTATGCAGGTGTTTATGAAAATGGCAGAGCAGTCGAGGCAGACCGCTACTGGTCTTTTGAAGACTTACTTTCTAGCCTGTCTGGCAAGGAAAACATCACCTTTGTCGGAGAAGTGGAAAACTTTATCAATCAAATCGAGCAAGCTCTGCCAACTGCCCATTACCAAACTAGTCTGCCGTCTGCCTATCAGCTGGCGGTGATTGGTCAAGACTTGCCAGCAGTAGATGTCACCAGCTTTGAGCCCAACTATCTCAAGCGAGTAGAGGCAGAGGAGAACTGGCTCAAGGACAACCAAGCTGGTTCAGAAGGTTATATCAAGCGTGTATGATAGAGATTAAACACTACGACGGTCAGGAAAATCTGGCAGAGGCTGTTTTGGCAGTTATGCAGTCGGTTTATGAGCAGTCTCCATGGACCTTGGAGCAGATTGTGTCCAGTATGGCTAGTCAGGATGAGGATTATTATCTGGCCTATGAGGGTCAGGAGCTAGTCGGATTTTTGGCAGTGCAGACGGTGCTGGATGAGATGGAAATCTTGCAGATTGCTGTCAAGACTGATTTTCAGAGGTTGGGAATCGCCAGTCAGCTGATGGCTGCTGTGATGGACTGGGATGGAGACATCTTCCTCGAAGTGAGGGAGTCCAATAGTGCAGCTCAGGCCCTCTATACACGCCAGCATTTTACCAAAATAGGAAAACGAAAAGACTACTACCGTAATCCTGTCGAGGACGCGGTGCTAATGAAGAGAGAACGGAATGAAAGATAGATTGATTTTGGCGATTGAGACCTCCTGTGACGAGACCTCGGTGGCTGTTTTGCGAAATGATGCGGAGCTTTTGTCCAATGTCATTGCTAGCCAGATTGCCAGCCACCAGCGGTTTGGCGGGGTGGTGCCTGAAGTGGCCAGCCGTCACCATGTGGAAGTGATTACGGCTTGTATCGAGGAGGCTTTGTTGGAGGCAAATGTGACGGCAGAGGACCTGACGGCTGTGGCTGTGACCTATGGGCCTGGCTTGGTCGGTGCCTTGCTAGTTGGGATTTCGGCTGCCAAGGCATTTGCTTGGGCTAACGGTCTGCCACTCATTCCTGTCAATCATATGGCAGGGCATTTGATGGCGGCGCGTGCGGTCAAGGAGTTGGAGTTTCCGCTCTTGGCCCTCTTGGTCAGCGGTGGACACACGGAGTTGGTCTATGTGTCAGAGGCAGGTGACTACAAGATTGTCGGTGAAACGCGAGATGATGCGGTCGGAGAGGCCTATGATAAGGTGGGACGGGTCATGGGCCTGCCCTATCCAGCTGGTCGGGTGATTGACGAATTGGCACATGAGGGGCAGGACATTTATGATTTCCCTCGTGCTATGATTAAGGAGGATAATCTGGAGTTTTCTTTCTCTGGTTTGAAATCCGCCTTTATCAACCTCTACCACAATGCTCAGCAGAAAGGGGAAACCTTGTCCAACGCGGACCTGTCAGCTTCTTTCCAAGCCTGTGTTATGGACATCCTCATGGCTAAGACCAAGAAGGCCTTGGAGAAATACCCTGTCAAGACCTTGGTGGTAGCGGGCGGTGTGGCAGCTAATCAGGGCTTGCGAGAGCGGATGGCTGCTGAAATTACCGATGTGGAGGTTATCATTCCCCCGCTTCGCCTCTGCGGTGATAATGCGGGCATGGTTGCCTTGGCAGCTGTTAGTGAATATAACAAAGAAAATACTGCTGGCTGGGATTTAAATGCAAAGCCAAGTCTGGCTTTTGAGAATTTATAGAATAAAAACCTCTTACGATGAAAGATCTGTAAGAGGTTTATTTGTGGATTTTTCGCCAGCGATTTGGAGAAATTTGGTAATGTCTTTTAAAAGCAGTTGAAAAATTGAATTGGTTGGAGTAGCCGATTTCTTCAGCAATTTCCTGTAGTGTCTTAGTGGTGTTTTTTAAGAGTTCGCAGGCTTCACTGAGTCGGTATTGGATGATAAATTGTTGAGGTGAGATGTTCATTTGCTCCTTGAATAGCCGACTGAAGTAGTGGCGATTGAGGTTGCACACTTGTGCCAAATCATCAACGGATATAGCTTTCTCATAGTTTCGTTCTACGAAGTTGATGGCCTCTCGTATATAAAATTCCTTGTTTTCATCGTGTTTGCTACTTGTTTTGGTTAGCGAACAGTCAATGAGGCAGGAGATAAAGAGGTAAAGGTGTCCGAGAACTAGAGCACTTTTTTGATGATGGAGCGCGAGAATTTGTTTCATTTCATGGTAGACAGGGCTAGAGGTTGGCATTTCTCGTTGCGAAAAGATAGGTTGTTCTTTTGAGAGTCCTGCTTGTCTGAGAAAATGCTCGGTTTTCAGACCGTCAAACTCAAGCCAAATATAGGTCCAGGGGTCCTTTTCGTCTGCTTCGTAGCTACAGATAGCTTCTGGGGAGATAAGGAAGCCCTGTCCTGCGGTTAGGTGGTATTCACGTTGGTCGGAGGTATCGTAAAAAGTACCTGAACCAGAGATGATGTAGTGAAACAGGTAGTGTTGTTTCATAGTTGGGCCGAATGAGTGAAGTGGCTTACAGGCTTCCATGCCAAATTGGATGGGGTAAAAATCTACATAGGATCTGTTATTAAAGACGTAAAATTCAGGTTGTATTTTCATCGTATTCTCCATACCAAAAGTGTAAAGGCTTACAATTAGTATAGCATATTTATATGTAAATGTGACATTTTATTTGAAAAAATTAAAAAATATCCCAAAATCATATGGAATATGTCAAATATTCCTATTTGATTATAAAACGCTTACATGTTATAGTTATAGTAGAAATAACAAAGTTCGTCGACGTATTCGACAAAAGAAAAGGAGTATTATCATGAAGAAAATTGGTCGCTATGTTACCTTGCTTGCGGCTGCAGGCCTGCTGGCAGCGTGTTCTACTTCGACTGAGTCTAGCAAAACTACGGGAGGAAGTAGTTCAGGAAAGACAGAAATATCCTATGCTATTTGGGATTCTGGTCAAGAGCCTGGTTTGAGAAAGATTGCGGATGAGTTTGAGAAAAAGAATCCAGATATTAAAATCAATATTCAAGTATCGGACTGGGATTCCTACTGGACCATGTTAGAAGCTGGTGCGACAGGTGGTTCATTGCCTGATACCTTCTGGATGCATTCAAATGAGATTTATCGCTATGGTTCCAATGAAATGCTATTGCCATTGGATGAATACTTAGCCAAGAGTGAAGATGCCAAACTAGCTAATTTCCCAGATGGTTTGAATGAAATCTACAACATAAATGGTAAGCAGTACGCTATTCCAAAAGATTTCGATACAATCGGTCTTTGGTACAATAAGAAATTGTTTGACGAAGCAGGCATTCCATATCCAGATGATACTTGGGATTGGAATAAGTTGAAAGAAGTAGCGAAGAAATTGACCAAGCCAGATGGTAGTCAGTATGGTTTCGGTGCTGGTTTGAGTAACCAAGAGGGCTACTACAACTTTATCTATCAAAATGGTGGTAAGGTTATTACTGATGATTTGAAATCAGGCTATGCTGATCCTAAGACCATTGAGGCTTTGGATTACTACTTTAGCTTTGTCAAAGAAAAAATTTCACCGGCTATTACAGTAGATAAAGAGCGGGCCGAAGCATTCCAAAACGGTCAAGTGGCTATGAGCGTCTTCGGTTCTTGGAATTTATCTGGTTTCACTGCTAATGACTACATTCGTGAAAATGCTGATGTAGCTGTTTTGCCAAAAGGTCCAGATGGAACTCGTGCAACCATCTTTAATGGATTGGGTCATGCCATTGCTGCTACCACTAAACATCCAGATGCTGCTTGGAAATGGGTTGAATACCTCAGCTCAAAAGAGGCACAAGAAATGCAGGCAACACTTGGTGTGGCAATCTCGGCTTATAAAGGCGCGGCAGATACTTGGGTAGATTCAAACAAAAACTTTACTATCAAGAATTATGTTGACATGGTGGATTATGCACTGATTCGTCCATATTCACAAACAACCATCAAGTGGGAAGATAAGGCTTATGAGCTATTGAAACCTGCTTATCTTGGAGAAAAAGCAACTGAAGAAGCTGCCAAAGAAACAGCTGATATGATGAATGCTGAATTAGCAACTGAAAAATAGGTAGGAGGTCTTGGGAAGTTGATTCTTCCCCAGACCTTCTTATTAAAATGAAGAAGGATGGGGATAAGATGTTCCGAAAAAAAGGAAGTTTAAATGAGGCAATTTGGGGATGGGGAATGGTAGCACCGACCATTATTGGATTAATCGTGCTCAATATTATTCCTATTTTCCAAACCATGAAGATGAGTTTTCATAAGAGTGGAGATTTCGGCAAAGGTGACATCTTTGTCGGCTTGGCAAATTACCAACGCATGTTAGGGGATGCGCAAGTGTGGCAGGCGACATGGAATACCTTGAAATATACGATTCTAGTTGTTCCAGCTACCGTTGCCTTGGCCATGTTGCTTGCAGTTTTGCTTAATTCTAAGATTAAAGGTAAGCATATTTATCGAACCATTTTCTTCTTGCCTATGGTGGCAGCACCAGCCGCGGTGACCATGGTTTGGAAATGGCTCTACAATACGGACTTCGGCTTGATTAACTATATCTTGCGTCGTTTGGGACTGGGTGCTGTGAACTGGATTGAAGATCCAAAGATTGCTCTATACTCAATCGCTTTGATTGGAATTTGGAGTACGGTTGGTTATAGTATGATTTTAATTTTAGCTGGTTTGCAAGAAATTCCAACGGATTTTTATGAGGCAGCTCGCATTGATGGAGCTAGTCCGGCCAAGCAATTTTTCTCCATTACCCTGCCCTTGGTTTCACCAACCCTGTTCTTTGTTGTGGTAACCAGTGTCATTCAATCCATGCAAGTCTTTGATGTTATCTATATGATGGAGGATGTTCGTAGTCCTGCCTATGATAAGACAGTATCTCTGGTTTATCTGTTTTACAATAATTCCTTTAAATATTCGGATAAGGGCTATGGCTCCACCATCGTCATGTTGTTGTTATTAATTATTCTTGTCATTACTTTCGTTCAGATGAAGGTACAGAAAAAATGGGTGCATTACCGTTAAGGAGGTTCATGTGAAACAATCAGCTTTTAAATCAACAATCTGGATGCATGCCTTCTTGATTTTAGTGGCAATGGGCATGCTGATCCCATTTGTTTGGATGGTGTTGACGTCTTTTAAAACGGTAACCGAATCCACTCAGATGAATCCTTTCCACTTTTTACCAAGTAACTGGATGGTGAGCAATTATACGGAGGCTATTCGGACTAATAATTTTCCGATACTCTATCTGAACACCATTTTGATGATGTTATGGCGTATCTTTAGCTCGGTTATGTTTTCAGCTATGGCAGCTTATGCCTTTGCTCGACTGGAGTTTCCTGGGCGGAATTTCTTGTTTGGTCTGGTCCTCTTTCAAATGATGGTGCCACCTCAGTTATTCGTCATTCCTCAGTATTTGATGATTGACCAACTTGGTATGCGCAATACGATTTTTGCTCTGGTATTCCCAGGAATTGTCAGTGCCTTTGGGACATTCTTGCTCCGTCAATTTTTCATGGGTCTTCCAAAAGAATTGGAGGAATCTGCAAAATTGGATGGTTGTAATATTGGGCAGACCTTCTTTAAGGTCATGTTGCCTTTGGCCAAGTCTGGCTTGATTGCCTTAGCGATTTTTACGGCTTTGTTTGCTTTCAAGGATTTGCTGTGGCCATTGATTATCAACTCAGAAGCGGACAAGGCTACCCTGTCTAGCGCACTTTCTAAGATTCAGGGAGCTTACGCTGTTAACTATCCTCAGCTCATGGCTGCAAGTGTTTTGGCTATTTGGCCGATGTTGGTACTGTATGTGATATTCCAGAAGCAGTTCATCCAAGGGATTGCGACATCTGGTGGAAAATTATAGGAGGCTACAATGGGAATTATCTTTCATGAAAAGACAAAGGAATTCCATCTTTACAATGAGTTTATTAGCTATGTGTTGACGGTCTTGCCTAATGGTCATATTGGTAGTTTGTATTATGGAAAGCGTGTAACAGAAACAGCTTCCTATCAGTATGTGCGTGAAGATGAGTATCGTGCTTTGACTTCCTTTGTAGAAGACGATGACCGTTTCTTTTCGCTCCAATATGCCAATCCTGAATTTGCTTGTTATGGTACAACGGACTATTTTTCTCCGACTTTTGAGTTGGTGCAGAAGGACGGTAGTAGCCTGTCGCACTTTGTGTATCAAGGTCATGTGATTTATGCTGGGCGATCGGCTTTGAAGGGTCTTCCTCATCTCTATCTGGATGAGGAGGGACAGGCAGATAGTTTGGATATTTATTTGTTGGATGAAGAGTCGCAGACCCGCCTGGTCTTGTCTTATACGATTTTTCGAGATTATCCAGCGGTGACTCGCTCTGCTCGTTTTGAACAACTCGGAGAACAATCTGTCTGTTTGAACCGTGCCTTGAGTATGACACTTTGTCTGCCTGATATGGACTATGATTGGTTGCATTTGGATGGGGCTTGGGGGCGTGAGCGGCATCTGCAACTATCGCCTCTTCATCAAGGTTGTCAGTCTATTTACAGTCTCAAAGGGGCTAGTAGTGCGGAGCACAATCCCTTTATGGCTTTGAAACGCCCAACTGCAGATGAGCAACAGGGAGAGGTATTGGGCTTCTCGCTCGTCTATAGCGGAAACTTTTTGGCGCAGGTGGATGTGAGTTCTTTCCAAAAAACAAGAGTGAGTATGGGAATCCATCCTGAGCGTTTTTCTTGGACATTAGATAAGGGAGAAGAGTTCCAGACGCCTGAGGTTGTTATGGTTTATAGCGAGCATGGTTTGAATGGCATGAGCCAAACCTATCACCGCCTCTTCCAAAAACATCTGGTGCGTGGCTATTGGCGTGATAGAGAAAGGCCTGTTCTCTTGAACAACTGGGAAGCCATGAGTTTTGATTTTGATGAGGAAACAATTCTTTCCTTGGCTAAAGAGGCTGCAGGTCTTGGTGTTGAACTCTTTGTCATGGATGATGGTTGGTTTGGCAAGCGAAACCATGACCGAGCAGGCTTGGGAGATTGGACGGTCAACCGAGAGAAATTGCCAAGTGGCTTGACAGGGATTATTGACCAAGTTCATGCTATGGGAATGAAATTTGGACTTTGGATCGAACCTGAAATGGTCAATAGGGACAGCGATCTATACCGAGCGCATCCAGACTGGATTTTCCATCATCCTCAGCATAGTCAATCGCACGGACGCCACCAATATACTTTGGATTTGTCGAGGGAGGATGTTTATCAAAATATTCATGACCAACTCCATCGGCTGTTGGCTGAGCATGATATTGATTATATCAAGTGGGACATGAATCGCTATATGACAGAGGTCTTTACATGTACACGGGAGGCGGATCGACAAGGTGAGACCTTCCATCGCTATATTCTCAATCTCTACCGTTTATATGATAGCCTGATAGCAGCTTTTCCGACAGTCTTATTCGAATCTTGTTCAAGTGGTGGAGCTAGATTTGATCCAGGGATGCTCTACTATGCACCGCAAACCTGGGTCAGCGATGACACGGACGCCATGGAACGCTTGAAAATCCAATATGGAACGAGCATGGTCTATCCTTTGAATAGTATGGGTTGTCATGTGTCAGCTAGTCCAAATCAGCAGTTGGGGCGTGCTACTCCACTAAACACACGTGCCAATGTTGCATTCTTTGGAAGTTTTGGCTATGAATTGGATTTGTTTGAGTGTAGCCAAGAAGAGTTGGAAGAGATGAAAGAGCAGATTGCCTTTTACAAGACTCACCGTAAGATTTTCCAACAGGGTATTTTCACTCGTCTGAAAAGTCCATTCGATGGAGAAATAACGGCTTGGCAGGTCCAATCCTCGGATGGTCAGCAAGTCATCGTGGGTTATTACCGTCGGTTAACAACTGCCAATCTTGCCTATCAACGCTTGTACTTGCAGGGGTTGGAAGAGGAAGCGGTCTATCACCTTGATGGAGAAGTTTATACTGGTAGCCAATTAATGCATACAGGTTTGTCGATTCGACATGGGGACCATGTTGGAGACAATAAGGACTTTACTTCTTGTTTGATGGTCCTTCAGAAACAACAGTAGCCTCCCTATCCATAGGCCCAGCTATCGGCTGGGTCTATTTTATGCAGAAAGTACATCAATAAGGGCAAGACCTCTACTTATACTCTTCGAAAATCAAAATTATCCGTTGTCAACTTGCCTTGATGAACTCCAGTTCTATCTTCGGCTTCGTTTCCTAGGCTACTTTTGATTTTCATTGAGTATTAGATATAAGAATTCTTGAAAAACGGGTTGCAATGTGAGAAAATGAGAGAATAATTCTTCAATCAATTAGTGAGAGGAAGGGAGATAATGAATGAAGAAATATGCTTTTCGTGAAGGGATGCGCGATGCCATTCCCACTGTATTGGGCTATGCCAGTATTGGTCTAGCCTGCGGAGTCGTATCGGTTAATTCGGGCATTTCTACTGTGGAGATGGGGCTGATGAGCCTATTAATCTATGCCGGGAGTGCTCAATTTGTCATGTGTGCCATGATTTTTGCAGGTGCACCTTTGTTATCCATTGCAGTAACCGTTTTCTTTGTCAACCTGCGAAATTTTCTGATGTGCTTGCATGCGACAACTATTTTTCAAGGAAATCGTTTAGGGTCGAATATCTTGATAGGATCCTTTGTGACGGATGAATCCTATGCAGTTCTTTTGCGTAAGCAGATTGAGCATCATACCATTACTCCAGAATGGATGTACGGAAATAATTTTGCAAGCTACGCCTCTTGGGTTACATTCACGACTCTCGGCAATCTGATTGGTGGTCTCATTCCAAATCCTGAGCAGTTTGGATTGGACTTTGCCTTGGTTGCCATGTTTGTCGGTATTTTTGCAGGTCAGTTAGAGGCTATGGTTCGGACCATTCCGCTGAAAAAAATTGGCTTGATTCTGCTGGCAGTCGGTCTGGCCTATATCGGTCTGTCTATGATGGTGTCGTCCTATGTGGCGGTGCTCTTGTCGACACTCTTAGGTTGCTTTGTGGGGGTGATGATTGATGATAAAAACTAATATTTTACTGATTATTCTAATGGCGGCCCTAGTGACTTGGGTGCCACGTGTCCTACCTTTTGTCCTGACACAAAATAAATCTCTCCCTCCAAAGTTGGTGAAATTCCTCAGCTTTTTGCCAATCACTATCATTTTTGCATTGACCCTCTCCAGTATTATGGATGAGAAAGTTGGCTCCTTGCCAAGTTTTCTCCCTGTGGAAAGCTTAGCTATTCTTCCGACATTTTTTGTGGTTTTGAAAACAAAAAATATCCTTTTAGCAGTCTTGGTTGGCGTTGTTACAACCGCGTTATTACGTTTGATATTTTAGGAGGTTTTTATGGTAAAGGAAAATGCCAAAGGTGTCGGACTTTGTTTCTTTTTGGCTTTGGCGGGTCAGTGGTTAGGTCATTTATTTCCACTTGTGGGTGGGCCTGTTTTTGCTCTTCTAATCGGGATGAGCCTGTATCCCTATTTTTCAAGTAAAAATGCATTTCAGTCAGGCTTAACCTTTACTTCCAAGAAAATTTTACAGTATGCTGTGATTTGTTTGGGATTTGGATTAAACTTATCAGCGGTCTTGGCAGTGGGGCGTCAGTCTCTTCCAATTATTCTTTCAACCATCAGTTTCGCTTTGTTTTTGGCATTTTTGATGTGGAAATGGTTGCCGATTTCATCTCCTCTGGCGACCTTGATTGGCGTTGGTACCTCTATTTGTGGAGGGTCAGCCATTGCGGCGACAGCTCCCATTATTCAGGCAGATGATGAGGATGTGGCACAAGCTATCTCGGTCATCTTTCTTTTTAATGTCTTGGCAGCTTTGGTCTTTCCGACTTTAGCAACGTGGCTTGGGTTTTCGACAGATTCGGGTCAGGCCTTTGGGATGTTCGCCGGAACGGCGGTCAATGATACCTCCTCTGTGACAGCAGCAGCTTCGACCTGGGATAGCTTATATGGTCTAGGCAGTCAGACCTTAGATACAGCAGTGACGGTTAAGTTAACACGAACTTTAGCCATTATCCCGATTACAACAGTCTTAGCAATTTGGCAAACCCGAGGAAAGGGTCTCAAGGCAGATAAGAAGTCCCTCCTGACAGGTTTTCCGACCTTTATCTTGTATTTTATCTTAGCTAGTCTAATCACAACGATAGCGGGTGGATTTGGTATAGGGGCAGATTGGTTTGCTCCGCTGAAGTCCCTCTCTAAATTTTTCATTTGTATGGCTATGGTGGCGATTGGTTTGCGGACAAATGTGTTTGCCTTGGTGAAAAATGGCAAAGCGGCTCTCATGGTTGGTCTGGTTTGCTGGCTGGGAGTGACTGGGTTGACACTGGTCTGGCAAGCAATTTTGGAGATCTGGTAAGAGAAATGTGAGTGGGAAAGACATTATTTCCTATTTCAAACAATTTTTGAGAAGTAAATCGCAGTGCCACAGGGTTTTTGTCGCTCGGTTTTTGGTACCGTTGAACAACTCAAAACTAGTTATGGTTTGTTTAAAATGTAATTGAATTGCCTTTTTAAGTAGGCTGTTTACACGACATTTGTCTTCCTTTATATAAATATGATAGATTTTCAGTAAATTTTTCAAAAAAACTCAAAAATAACAGATTTTTTCTTGTATCTTTGAGGCATAAGGAGTATAATGGTGACGGTATTCAAGTAGAAATTTTATATACTCTGGATGAAAATATTCTGTCTACTTTAAAATAAATAATCTACTGGGTATCCTTCTGCTAAGTTTTTAAAGCAGGAGGTGTGTTTTTGTACATGGTGTTACAAGAACCAGAAATGATGGCATTCGCCAGTAAAATATAGGAGGATATCATGTCTTATAAAGATATGTTCAGAAAAGAACAACGTTTTTCTTTTCGCAAATTTAGCTTTGGTCTAGCTTCGGCAGTCATTGCAAACGTTATTTTGGGAGGAGCAATCGCAAACAGCCCAGTTGTTCATGCTAACACAGTGACAGAAGCAGAGGCAGCTGTAGCACCAGCTAACCAAGACCTTGGAAATGAGACTAAAACGGAAGAAGAACCCAAGGAACCAATCGAAGCAGTTCGAACGGACGTAGAAAACCGTGCAGCTGAAATCTTGCCGGAGGCGCTGAATGCTAGTGTAACAAACCAAGCCCCAGTTATTCCGACTATTGGGGATCTTCCTAAAGATGCGAGTGGTAAGTTGATAAATGGTAAAACAGGTGACAACAAGATTTATCATGTTGTGTATGTTTTTGGTAAGGTGACTGGGACCACGGAAACAGAAACGGGTAGCCAAAATGCCGCTCCAGTTATTAATATAGCTGACGCAAAACAAATGTTCCCAATCACAGATCCAAATAATGATAGCTTTACCGTTTCATACATTATCCCATCTAACATTCAAAGTTATACCTTGGAGAATCCAGATGCTATTGTTTATAATGGTCAGCAACCTGCAACATTAAATCATCTGGATGGTCCAAATGGAACGACATCTACACTTACTAAAGAAGGCTACATAACAGGTTCATTCCCTTGGGCAGCAGGTGACATGGCAGGTCGCCGTATTATAGCGACAGATACAGAAAATAATGCTACTTATAGTAATCCATTCTACCTAGTTGCATATACAGATAAATTAAAAGATAGTACACCTTTAACCGTAGCAAATGTTACTGATCTGACTGAAGCAGCTATTTTTGACAAATTGGTTATTGATAAATCTGTTAGTCACAATGCCAATAGTGACCTTGTGGTGGATCCTAGCAACTATAGCCGTGAAATTATTGGCTATCGATTAACAGGAGACACAATTGTCAAAAGCCTTTCAGCTACAACCCTAGATACCTTACCAGCAGGTGAAAATTACGAAGTTCGTGTTAAAACAACCAACAAGTACGGTCAAACAATCTATAACTGGGTACCGGTAAATGATACACGTACAGTAGCTGTCGAAAAACACGAAATATTTGTCTTTAACAATACTGCGATTGCAACTGTTGCAGATGGGACCTATGTTGCAGATAATGTAAATAAGGTGAAAATAGCTACTGTTAAAGACAAAGATGGTATCAAATCAGCAGTAACTAGCGGTGGAGATTCATTAGGTTATACGATTACTCCAGAAGTTAGTACGACAGCAGGTAATACAGATCTCTATGCGGTAGGAACACCTAAAAAAGGAATTGAAGGTTACTATTCACGTGCGATTACGGTGACAGATAATGCTGACAGAACGACAAACCTCTTCCAATTGATTGGTTCAGATGATCAACGTCAGTTGACCTTTATCCTTGATGCAGTTGCAAAAGGTAAGGTAGAAAAACAAGCAGGTCAAACGGTAACTAAGGACGAAATCCTTGAAAAGGTTGAAGTTAAAGTTGGGAACAGTACAACTTTCTATCCTAACCCAATGGATATCTATCGTATGGATTTGGCACCAGATCAAAAAGTTCCGACTGATCCAGGCGAATATGATGTAAAAGTTCGTGTTGTGACAGCATCAAATGTATACAAGGATGTTACAGTCAAGGTTATCATTCCTAAATATTCAGATGTTTTGACAGCTAAAGCTGACGAGAATACTAGCTTGGTGCCAGGAAGTGGTGCAGCAGCGACACAACCAATCACCTTCACAAAAGAGGAAGTGGTTGATGGTCAGAAGACAAACGTAGCGACGACAGCACCTGCAGGTACGGCTTATGCAGTGGAGCCAAAATTCTTATCTGAAAAACAAGCACTTGGTTATGAAATTTCAGTAAGTGAGACAGGTGAAGTTTCGGTTAAAGCACCGGCTAATCAAGAAGTTGATGTTACTGTTCCAGTAACTGTGACATATCCAGATAATTCTACGGATACAGTGGATGTGTCGTTCAAGGTTAATCAAGAAGATTTGGCTCAGTTGAAGGCTAAAAAGGCGATTGACGATAAGTTGGCTGAGGTAACCAAAGAGCTTGAAACAAAACGTGATGAAGCACTGGCTGAAATTGATAATGATCTTTCTTTGAGAGAAGAACAGAGAAAGGCTGCTAAGGATGCTATTACTGCCGTTGCTGGGGATGCTTTGAAAGACTTAGAAAACAAGGCGATAGAAGCTAAAGAAAAAATTGATAAAGCTACAACCGTTTCAAAAATCGATGAGGCTAAGGTTGATGGTGAATCTGCTCTGATTAATGCAGAAGATGCGGGTGAAAAAGCTATTAACCAGGCGAAGGAAAAAGTACTAGCAAAAGCAGAAGTTGAAAACAAAGCATTCGAGGCATTGGAAAAAGTTAACAATAATCCAAACTTGTTAGAAGAAGAGAAAAAAGCATACTTTGATGATATTAAAGAATCTAAAGAAGTTGCAGTTGAGAAAATCAATAATGCTAGAAATACTGATGAAATTACGGCAGCAATTGACGAAGCGGAAATTGCATACAATGAAGATGTTATTAACGCAGCCCAACTTGATGCTTTGAATAAGCTTGAAAAAGATAGCGAAGAAACTAAGGCAGCTATTGATGCTAATCCAAACTTAACTCCAGAAGAGAAAGCAAAAGCTATTGCTAAGGTAGATGAGCTTGTTAATAACGCCGAATCTGACATTTTGTCGCAACCTACCCCAGAAAAAGTTCAAGCAGTGGAGGATAAGGCTGACAAAGATCTTGCCAAAGTAGAACTTCAAGCAGCAGCAGACGATGCGAAGAAAGGCATTGAAGCCAATCCGAATCTGACTCCAGAAGAGAAAGATGTAGCTAAGAAGGCAGTAGAAGACGCGGTTAAGGTGGCGACAGACGCTATTGATAAGGCGTCAACTCCAGCCGAAGTTGACACAGCGACAAGCAATGGAGTGAAGGCTATTGATGCAGAAGAGTTTAAAGCTACTCAGAAAGATGCTAAGAACAAGATTGCCAAAGAAGCAGAATCAGCTAAGAAAGCGATTGACGACAATCAAAACTTGACTCCAGATGAGAAGGAATCAGCTAAGAATGCAGTGGAAGAGGCGGCTAAAGTAGCAACAGACGCAATTGATAAAGCGTCAACTCCAAATGCAGTTCAAGCAGAAGAGCACAAAGGTGTAGCAGCTATCAATTTGATTACTGCTAAGGCAGATGCTAAAGGTGCCGTTGCTGCTAAGTTGGCAGATGAAATCAAAAAGCTCAAAGATAAGCAAGCAGAAGCAGAAAAAGCCATCGATGCGTCAACTATGACTAATGAGGAGAAAGCAATCGCTAAGAAGGCTCTTCAAGATGTTGTAGATAAAGGAAAAGCAGATCTTAAAGATGCAGCTAGGGTAGCAACAAATAAGATTCATGAAGCTACTACTACAGAAAAAGCGAAAGCGGCGGAACTTGCTGGCGAAAAGAGCTTGACAGACACAGGTAAAGAAGCTAGAGATGCAGTTGAATTGGCTAAGGATAAAGAATTAGCTAAGGAAGCAATCCGAACAGAAAAAGAAGAAGCTACTAAAATAGTAGAGAAGCTTGCAGAAGATACGCTCAAAGCTATCAATGAAGATCCAAACTTGTCAGATGAAGCTAAGGAAGCTGAAATTAAAAAGCTAACTGACGCTGTGACAAAAACTTTAGAAACCATTCGTGACAATGCAGATAAGGCTACGCAAGAAGCAGAAAAAGCTCAAGCCCTAGCAGATCTTGAAAAAGCTAAAGAAACACAGAAAATTGCAGATAAGGCTGCGATTGATGAGTTGAATTTACTTGTGAAAGATGGTGAGCTTGAAGCTACTAAACGAGATGTTTTAAATCAGCTCGAGAAAGATGCAGCTAGAGCTAAAGAGGATATTGCAAAAAATCCAAACTTGACTAAAGAACAAGTAGACAAAGCACTTGAAGATGTTCAAAAAAATCTTGACAAGGCTAAAACTGCAATTAATGAAGCTACAACCCCAGACGCAGTTCAGACAGAAATGGATAAAGGTGTAGCTGCACTTGCTAAAGATGTTCTTGACGCAGCGAAACAAGATGCTAAGAACAAGATTGCTAAAGATGCAGTAGCCGCTAAAGAAGCTATTGACTCCAATCCGAACTTGTCAGATGAAGCTAAGGAAGCTGCTAAGAAAGCAGTAGATACAGATGCCCAAACTGCAACAGATGCTATTGATAAGGCGCTAAAACCAGACGCAGTTCAAGCCGAGGAAGATAAAGGCGTAGGCGCAATCGCCAAAGATGTTCTTGACGCAGCGAAACAAGATGCTAAGAACAAGATTGCTAAAGATGCAGCAGCCGCTAAAGAAGCTATTGACTCCAATCCGAACTTGTCAGATGAAGCTAAGGAAGCTGCTAAGAAAGCAGTAGATACAGCTGCCCAAACTGCAACAGATGCAATTGATAAGGCATCAACTCCAG
The DNA here is from genome assembly GCF_044427445.1 of Streptococcus sp. 2020WUSS084. Classification (NCBI taxonomy): domain Bacteria; kingdom Bacillati; phylum Bacillota; class Bacilli; order Lactobacillales; family Streptococcaceae; genus Streptococcus; species Streptococcus sp. 2020WUSS084. The sequence goes on from NZ_JAOTGC010000006.1 coordinate 18,502, forward strand.
ATGCAGTTCAATCTGAGGAAGATAAAGGCGTGTCAGCCATCGCTACAGATGTTCTTGACGCAGCGAAACAAGATGCTAAGAACAAGATTGCTAAAGATGCAGCAGTTGCTAAAGAAGCTATTGACTCCAATCCGAACCTGACAGATGCAGAGAAGAAAACCTTCACCGATGCGGTAGATGCAGAAGTAGCTAAAGCTAACGACGCTATTTCAGCTGCAACCAGCCCAGCAGATGTTCAAAAAGAAGAGGATGCAGGTGTTGCAGCCATTGCTAAAGATGTTCTTGATGCAGCTAAACAAGATGCTAAGAACAAGATTGCTAAAGAATCCGACGCCGCTAAGTCAGCCATTGACGCTAATCCAAACTTGACAGACGCAGAGAAAGAATCAGCTAAGAAAGTGGTAGATGCTGATGCCCAAGCTGCGACAGATGCTATTGATAAGGCATCAACTCCAGACGCAGTTCAAGCCGAGGAAGATAAAGGCGTAGGTGCTATCGCCAAAGATGTTCTTGACGCAGCGAAACAAGACGCTAAGAACAAGATTGCTAAAGAAGTTGACGTTGCTAAGTCAGCTATTGACGCTAATCCAAACTTGACTCCACAAGAGAAGGAATCAGCTAAGAATGCAGTAGAAGAGGCAGCTAAGGTAGCAACAGACGCAATTGATAAAGCGTCAACTCCAGGGGCGGTTCAAGTAGAAGAGGACAAAGGTGTAGCAGCTATCAATTTGATTACTGCTAAGGCAGATGCTAAAGGTGCTATTGCTGCTAAGTTGGCAGATGAAATCAAAAAACTCAAAGATAAGCAAGCAGAAGCAGAAAAAGCCATTGATGCGTCAACTATGACTGATGCGGAGAAAGCAATTGCTAAGGAGGCTCTTCAAGATGCTGTAGATAAAGGAAAAGCAGCTCTTGAAGAAGCTGCTAGGGTAGCAACAAATGAGATTCATAAAGCTACTACTGCAGAAGATGCGAAAGCGGCGGAACTTGCTGGTGAAAAGAGCTTGACAGATACAGGTAAAGAAGCTAGAGATGCAGTTGAATTGGCTAAGGATAAAGAATTAGCTAAGGAAGCAATCCGAACGGAAGAAGAAGAAGCAACTAGAATAGTAGAGAAGCTTGCAGAAGATACGCTCAAAGCTATCAAGGAAGATCCAAACTTGTCAGATGAAGATAAGCAAGCCGAAATTAAAAAGCTAACTGACGTTGTGACAAAAACTTTAGAAACCATTCATGACAATGCAACTAAGGCTACACAAGAAGCAGAAAAAACACAAGCCCTAGCAGATCTTGAAAAAGCTAAAGAAACACAGAAAATTGCAGATAAGGCTGCGATTGATGGGTTGACTTCACTTGTGAAAGATGGTGAGCTTGAAGCCGCTAAACAAGATGCTAAGAACAAGATTGCTAAAGAAGTAGAATCCGCTAAGTCAGCCATCGATACTAATCCAAACTTGTCAGAAGCAGAGAAAGAATCAGCTAAGAAAGCAGTGGATACAGCTGCCCAAGTTGCGACAGATGCTATTGCTAAGGCATCAACTCCAGATGCAGTTCAAGCCGAGGAAGATAAAGGCGTAGGCGCAATCGCCAAAGATGTTCTTGACGCAGCGAAACAAGATGCTAAGAACAAGATTGCCAAAGAAGTTGATGCAGCTAAGTCAGCAATTGATGCCAATCCGAACTTATCGGATGCAGAGAAAGACGCAGCTAAGAAAGCGGTAGATACAGCTGCCCAAGCTGCGACAGACGCAATTGCTAAGGCATCAACTCCGGATGCAGTTCAAGCCGAGGAAGATAAAGGCGTCTCAGCTATTGCTACAGATGTTCTTGATGCAGCGAAACAAGCCGCTAAGAACAAGATTGCTAAAGAAGTTGACGCCGCTAAGTCAGCAATTGATGCCAATCCGAACTTATCAGATGCAGAGAAGGAAGCTTCTAAGAAAGCGGTAGATGCTGATGCTAAAGCTGCGACAGAAGCAATTGATGCTTCAACAAGTCCAGTCGAAGCGCAATCGGCAGAGGATAAAGGCGTAGGCGCTATCACCAAAGACGTTCTTGATGCAGCGAAACAAGATGCTAAGAACAAGATTGCCAAAGAAGTTGATGCAGCTAAAGAAGCAATTGATGCCAATCCGAACCTGACAGATGCAGAGAAGGAATCCGCTAAGAAAGCAGTGGATACAGCTGTCCAAGCTGCGACAGATGCTATTGCTAAGGCATCAACTCCAGATGCAGTTCAAGCCGAGGAAGATAAAGGCGTAGGCGCAATCGCCAAAGATGTTCTTGACGCAGCGAAACAAGATGCTAAGAACAAGATTGCCAAAGAAGTTGCTGCAGCTAAGTCAGCAATTGATGCCAATCCGAACCTGACAGATGCAGAGAAGGAATCAGCTAAGAAAGCGGTAGATGCAGATGCTCAAGCTGCGACAGAAGCAATTGATGCCTCAACAAGTCCATCCGACGCACAATCAGCCGAGGATAAAGGCGTCTCAGCCATCGCTAAGGATGTTCTTGACGCAGCGAAACAAGATGCTAAGAACAAGATTGGTAAAGAAGCAGAATCCGCTAAGTCAGTCATTGACTCCAATCCGAACTTGACAGACGCAGCTAAGGAAGCGGCTAAATCTGAAATTGATAAAGCTGTTGAGGAAGCGATTGTTTTAATCAATGGTGTTAGAACTCATCAAGAGTTGGAAAAAATCAAACTTCCAATGGCAGCTCTAATTAAACCAGCTGCGAAAGTAACACCAGTGGTTGATCCAAATAACTTGACTGAAAAAGAAATTGCTCGTATCAAGGCATTCCTTAAAGAGAACAATAACCTCCCAGAAGGAACAGAGATTAATGTTTCTAAGGATGCTTCAGTGACAATTAAATATCCAGATGGAACTATTGATTTGCTATCACCAGTAGAAGTTGTGAAGCAGGCAGATAAAACTGCTCCTACGGTCGCAAATGATGGCAAAGGTAATATTGTGATTGTACCGTCTGAAAAAGCTGTTGAGATTGTTGTTTCATACGTAGATAACAATGGTAAGCCGCAAACTGTAGTTGTTACGAAAGGTACGGATGGTTTATGGACAGCAAGTAATACAGTGGTGATTGTGGACCCTGTGACTGGGCAAGTAATCGTTCCAGGTTCTGTTATTAAGCCAGGTACAGTTGTTACAGCATACTCTAAAGACGAGGTTGGAAATAGTTCTGATTCAGCAGAAGCTGAAGTTGTGGCAGTAGACGAAAATAATTCTGCAGCAGGAGTGAAAGTTAAATCAGTTACTACAAATGCTAATAATGTTGAGAAGAAAGCTAAGCAATTACCGAATACTGGTGAGGAAGCAAGTTCAGCAACTTCACTCGGATTAGTAGCTCTTGGACTCGGATTAGCACTTCTTGCAGCAAAGAGAAGAAGAGACGAAGAAGCTTAAGATAAGCTCTTCCTCAGAACTCTTTTGGAAGCCGCAATTTTCCTAGAAGATAGTAGTATGATACTCTTTTATAGCAAGGAAATTCCTTCACTATGATTGGTAGGTATCAGTTATTATCTATCGAAACCCCAAAATCCAAAGTCATTCGACTTTGGATTTTTTTTTGATACGACATGCTCGTCATACCTAAAAAACAGCCTTCTCTTGCGAGAGGCTGTTTTTATGCTTTCAATCTAAAATTCTGCGGAGCTTTTTTCAATAAAATCCAGTAACCGATGCTAACATAGGCAATCATAGCCAGGGAAACCAGCAGGATATAGGTGTGGCTGCCTACATTGATTCGGGTGTTGAGATAGGCCACCCAGTAGAGAGCACCGCTGAGAAATTTATAGAGGGGATTGACCACATCCATGTCATTGGTAAAAGGCTGGAGGATATAGTAGATAAAGAGATCGTGGAAGGAAAAGAGGGCTGTCAAACTCAGCAGGAGCAGGGCAGTTAGTAGAATGGTTTCCAAACTAAAGGCAAACCGCCCCAGTACCATGATAGCCAAAAAGAGGCAGGTCGCAAAAATCAGATTGAGCTTGCAGGTCTGCAAAAATCGGTAGTTAAAACCAGCGATAATAGTCTTAGCTTCTCGATAGAAGGGATAGTGAAGCATGGAAATATCGCAGTTGACAAAGACCATTTGAGCGACCACCTTGCCCGACGAAGCTACATACATAATCATGAAGGAAAGCGGTAGGAATTGGAGCAAGTAGGCTTCCGTAAAGGTAAACGGATCTAAAAAGTAACGAATCCCCTCCAGGGCTGCCAGAATCACGACTACTGCCAAGACCCAGTTCTGCACCTTCTTATAGAGGACTTTTTTGTAGCGGTCAAATAGCAGAGCATTTAAGTAGGTCATGCCAGACAGGTGGGACAGGTCCTTTCCTGTTTTCGCATTGAGTTTTGCCTGCATCTGCAAACCCTGGCGAGTGTATTCATTTCCCTTGGTCATCTCAAAAAGTTTCTTATCCATTTGCAAGGACTCGTCCATACAGTAGGAAAGATAGTCTAGGTGGTTGGTTTGTTGCTTCAAATAACCATAGCTAAACCAAATCAGAAATGGTTGGACAAGCAGGATAGGGACTAGCATGCCTAAGGAGAGCTGATTACGGAAGACAATAGCCAAAACATATAAAACAAAAACAAACGCGATCCATAGCCAAGCATGCCACGAATTGCGACGGGAAAAGATACGACGTTCAAAGAGCAGACGATTGAGGGCATGGCCAGCTAGATGACCTGCCAGCACTGTCATCAAACCAATAGGAAAAACTAACCACTCCTTGGTTATCATGCAAAAAATGGTTAAGGCTGGCAGGTAGTAAATAGTGGTCAGGATAGGCTCGATAAAAAGTTGGCTTTGAAGAAAGCTGGATTGTGACAGGCTGAAATTCTGCATAAATTCTCGATCTGCTTTAGAGATAACAGGGTCTAAGCTCTTCCCCAAACGATAGCTTAGTCCGACAAACAAAAGCCAGAACATAAAGCCAAGGAGCCAAGTGTTTGGGAGAATTTTCCAAAAGGTCAGCTCCCCATTGACTAGCATATTCATCCAGAAAGAAGCGTGGTAGAAATGAAAGAGCAACCAGAAGCCCTTGACCAGAAAGCGACTGGGGATGGATAAGATGTGCAGGACCAAAAAGAGACTAGACTTAAAGCTGTAAGACTTGAAAATACTCTCTGGAATGCACTTTCCCATAAGCGGCAGTTTCCGAAGATAGTAGAAGAATCCATTGACTGACCGATGGAGGTTATATTTTTCCTGATACCAAGAATAACGTAATATTGTTTTCATAGGTTTCTCCTAATCTGCTGTCAGCAAGGCAACTACTTCCTGTTCGAAGTCAGGATCATGGAGCTTGTCACTCGGAACAGCCTGTAGTTCTTGGTGATGTAGTAAAACAATCTCGTCACAGAGGTCTTGAGCCAGTTGTAAGATATGGGTGGAAAAGATAATAACGGAATCCTTTTTAGCCTCCCGAATCAGCTGTTTGAACTCGTGGGCAGCCACAGGGTCAAAGGAAGTCAGCGGCTCATCTAAGAGAAGGACAGGTGGCTGGACAATCAGGGACAGGAGTAGCTGGACCTTGTTCTGCATACCGTGGGAAAAATCCTTGAGCAGACGGTGCTGGTCTTCTTCTCCAATACCGACCAAGTTCAGCCATTCTTCTGGACTGCGAGGAGATTTGAGTTTATCCTTGTGAATGTCCATATAGAAGCGGACAAACTCGTAGGCAGTCATAAAAGCAGGTAATTGTGGATAGGTCTGGGTAAAACCGATGTCTGTATTATCGTAGTCAAGAGTTTCTTCGCCTTTTACAAACTGAATCGAGCCACTATCCAAGGTCAGATTTCGGGCAATGCAGTTAAACAAGGTTGTCTTACCAGCCCCGTTCCGTCCTAGCAAGCCGTAAATCTTGCCTTGTTCAAATTGAAAACTGGCATCCTCCAGAATAATCTTGTGATCAAATTTTTTAGAAATAGAAGACAGTTTCAGTTGCATAGCCAATCTCCTTTTGTTATATTGTTATGGATTTATCATACAACAATAAACAAAAAAATTCAAGCAAATTTTTGCTTGAACTTGATGTAAAAACTAGTAATGCAAACTCCCCGCCACCCAGCCAGTTGCCAGACAGTAGGTGATGTTAAAGCCACCTGTGTGGGCATTGATGTCCAAGACTTCACCAGCAAAGTGGAGGCCAGGGACCTTTTTGCTTTCCAAGGTTTTGGGGTTGATTTCCTTGAGGTCAACGCCTCCCTTGGTCACAAAGGACTTGGCTAGGGACATCTTACCTGTAATCTTAATCGGTAAGGCTTTGAGGAGAGTGACCAGTTCAGTCAGGTCTTTTTGGGAGACCTGTTTGACCTTGCAGTCGTAGTTCTCCGCAAAAAAGTCGGCTAGGCGGTCTGGCATGAGTTCAGAAAGAGCATTCTTGACGGATTTTTCTCTGTTCTTTTCTAAATGCTCAAACAAGTCTTGGTCAGAATGGGTCGGCAGAGCATCGAGAAATGCGGTTTCGCCGCCTTTGACAAAACTAGACAGACGAAGGGCAGCGGGCCCCGACAGGCCAAAGTGGGTAAAGAGCAGGTCGTGGGTGATGACGTGCTTGCCGTAGGTCAGGGTGACGTCGTCCAGGGAAATGCCTTGAAGCTTCTTGTGGGGGAAGTCGGTCAGGACAGGGCTTTCTGCGGCTTCAATCTCCGTGACTTCCAGCTTGAAGTGGCGGGCAATGTCGTGTCCAAAACCGGTTGAGCCAGTGGAAGGATAGGTCTTGCCGCCAGTGGTGACAATGAGCTGGGGAGCTGTAAAGACTTCCTCGCTGGTCTTGACATGAAAGAGGTCATCAATCTTGTGGACGGACACGACTTCAGTTCCTGTGCGGATGTCCACGCCGTTTTCCAGCATCTTCATCTCCAGACATTTGATAATGGTCTGGGAGCGATCGGTGGTCGGAAAGACACGGCCGTGGTCTTCCACCTTGAGTTTGACTCCGTTTTCTTGAAAGAAATTCATGATGTCGTGGTTGTCAAACTGAGAAAAGACGCTGTAAAGAAAGCGGCCATTGCCGGGAATGCCAGCCAGCAGGTCTTCTAGTGTACCGTTGTTGGTCACATTGCAACGTCCGCCGCCTGTGCCAGACAGTTTCTTGCCCAAACGCTTGTTTTTTTCGAGGAGCAGGGTTTTCTTGCCGTAAAAGCTGGAAGAAATAGCGGCCATCATGCCAGCAGGTCCCGCTCCGATAATAATGGTATCTACTGTATTCATGCCTTTATTGTATCATATTTTCATCAAGAAAGTAGTTTGGGTCTTTGCTATGATTTGTGGAGTTTTTCCTTGAAATTGCGGAAGACCATTGACGGGATAGGGGAGTATACTTAGACTAAGGGAAATTAGTTTTTATCAAGAGCTTGTATGTACAAGTAAAGTATTTTTGTGGAAGCTGCATTGTGAATCCAGGTTCTAACAATTCCATCTGTAGCATGAAAGAAAGTAGGTAGAAGTATGGTAACTGAGCAAAGAGAGTATCATTTTCCAGAAGGTTTTTTGTGGGGCTCCTCCACTTCAGGTCCTCAAAGTGAAGGAAGCGTAGCTGGTGATGGAAAGGGATGGAATAACTGGGATTACTGGTACAGTCAGGAACCTGAGCTCTTTCACCAGCAAATAGGACCAGAACAAACATCGACTTTCTATGAACATTTCCAGTCAGATTTGGATTTGTTAGTGGCAACGGGTCACAGCATCTTTCGGACCTCTATTCAGTGGTCGCGCCTCATTCCAGAGGGTATGGGGGAGGTCAATCCGCAAGCTGTGGCCTTTTATCGGGCTGTTTTTACAGGCATTCGAGAGCGTGGGATAAAGTTGTTGGTCAATCTTTATCATTTTGATTTGCCCTATGTCTTGCAGGAAAAGGGTGGCTGGGAGAGTAAGGAGATTGTTTGGGCCTATGAGGCCTATGCTCGCCAGTGTTTCAGTCTATTTGGGGACCTGGTGGATCATTGGATTACCTTTAATGAACCTATTGTTCCAGTTGAATGTGGCTATCTAGGAAGTTATCATTATCCTTGCAAGGTGGATGCAAAGGCAGCTGTGATCGTAGCGTATCATACTCAACTGGCTAGTTCTTTGGCTGTTCGGGCCTGTCACCAACTACACCCAGACCACAAAATTTCCATTGTTCTTAATCTTACTCCTGCCTATCCAAGAAGTCAGAGTCCAGAAGATTTACAGGCAGCGCGGATTGCTGAGCTATTTCAAACGAGAAGTTTTTTGGATCCATCTGTTTTGGGACAATACCCGAGGGAACTGGTTGACATTCTTGAAAAACACGGTTTACGTCCAGAAACCACAGAGGAGGAATTGACCATTATCAAAGAAAATAGGGTTGACTTCCTGGGGGTAAATTATTACCAGCCTCTGCGCGTACAAGCTCCTTCAGAAGATGGATGGAACGGAGAACCTACTTTCCTATCCCAATATTTCCAGCCTTATGATAAGCCTGACAAGAAAATCAATCCCCATAGAGGCTGGGAAATTTACGAAGAAGGGCTGTACGATATTGCTAAAAATATCCAGGAAAACTATGGAAATATCGAATGGTTGGTAACTGAGAACGGCATGGGAGTCGAAGGGGAGGGTGTTTTTGAAGAAAATGGCATGATTCAGGATGACTATCGGATTCACTTCATGGAAGACCATTTGATTCAGCTTCATCGAGGTATTGATGAAGGGGCGAACTGTAAGGGCTATATGGTCTGGACCTTTATTGACTGCTGGTCTTGGTTAAATACCTATAAGAACCGATACGGTTTGGTCTCGCTTGACCTTCAAACTCAGAAGCGTACTGTCAAAAAATCTGGATATTGGTTCAAGCAAGTGAGTGCTAAAAATGGTTTTATTAGATAGAATGTATATTTCGTTTCTGCATAACATTGCATTGAGATAAGATGCTTTTGAGGTTTGTGATTATTCACTAATGCTTGGTAAGAAAATTCCCCTAGATTTGACAGGGATAGGGTTCTGTGGTAATATTTTAATGATACAAACTATGAGAAATGTAAGTACCGAGGATATTATGGGAATCGAAAAAACAGTCAGTGAGTTAGCTGAAATTTTAGGAGTGAGCCGGCAGGCTATGAATAATCGTGTCAAATCACTTCCTGAAGAATTTGTAGATAAAAATGACAAGGGTGTGACCGTTGTAAATCGTGCTGGCTTGATTAAGTTGGAGGAAATCTACAAAACAACCATTTTTGAAGATGAGCCGATTAGTGATGAAGTCAAGCATCGTGAATTGATGGAAATTTTAGTTGACGAGAAAAATGCTGAAATCATCCGCTTATATAGTCAATTAAAAGCCAAAGATAAGCAACTTGCCGAAAAAGATGAACAACTCAAGGTTAAAGATGTGCAGATTGCTGAGAAGGATAAACAGTTGGATCAGCAACAGCAATTGACACTAAAAGCTATGGCCGATAAGGAAGTTCTCAAGTTGGAATTGGACGAAGTTAAAGCACAGGCAGAAGAAGTGCAAGCTAAAGGCTTCTTTGCACGTTTGTTTGGGAAATAAAAAGGTCCGGGGGACCTTTTTATCATGAGCTTGAAAACAAGAGAGCGAATAAAGGTCTGGGGGAGTGAAACAGTCTGGGGATAGACTGTTTCAGCCCGAGCCTGGAAATAGGAAAGCAAATCAAAAGTAAGAAATCAAGCTCTTAGGAACTTGGTTTTTTCTATACTCCATCCATTACTTTCTCAATCTTTCATCCTTGATGAAGGCTTGCAATTCTTGCTAGAATATGGGACACTAGAATCATGAAAAAGATACAACGTGAATTTCAAAAAATATATTACAACCTAGACAAGATTCTCTTGCTCTTCTTTACCCTGTTTACCTTTATGGAATTTGTTTGGATACCGCTCAATTCATGGATTTCTGAGGGACTCTTAGCTATGACAGGGCATGCCTACCTTTCACCGACGAATTTGTTGTCGGTGTTTGCTGAAAATCTGCTCGTGACAGGCTTGTTTATTCTCCTCTTTTTTGTCAACATTGCCATTGCCTATCTAGAATTAGCTCTATTGTTCACAGGGGTTTGGCAACTGTTGGATGAAAAAGTCAAGCACCTCCCCGACTATTTACGGGATGTACGAGATAGTATGGTGGCGATTATCCGTCACAGTAGCCTACCAAAGGTTCTATTTCTGCTCTTTTACTCAGTTATTCTTCTCCCATTTTTACGCCGAGTATTAAATATCTATTATTTTAATAAAATCGTAGTGCCCCAATTTATCGTAGATTACCTATCCAATACAGTCTGGCTAGGAATATTGATTTTGGTCTTCCTCCTCTTGTTCTTCTGGCTTGCGGCACGCTTCATGTACGCTCTGCCAAACATTTATTTTGAACACAGGGGTGTGAAGGAGTCTATCGCTTATTCTTGGGAGAAGACCAGAGGCAGAAAGCAAATCGGTTCATTGTTCCGTCTAATTTGGTTAATCACTTTTCCAGTTCTCCTATTTACAGGAGTAGGAGGACTATTCTACCTTGTGCAACTGTTAGCAGAGCATTTTGTACCAAGTACTTCTTACTGGCTGGCAGTTGTCTGTTACGCACTTCTAAAATTAGCCTACTACGGAGTAGTCGCACTCTTCATGATGGGATTTGTCAGCCTCCTAACAGGAAAACAACTCCCAATCTACCGCCGTAAACGTCTCCGTCATCACCTTCGACTAGCCATTTTGCTCGTATCTGGTCTGGTGTTCGGTACCCAAGGAGCGCTTGCCCTCTACTTTCCCTTTGACACTCTGCCGGTTACCATTTCTCACCGAGGTGTCGATGACGGCAATGCTGTCCAGAACTCTATTGAAGCCCTAGAGAAAACTTCTCAGCTCAAACCAGACTACATTGAGATGGATGTTCAGGAGACAAAGGATGGTCAGTTTATTGTCATGCATGATACGGATTTATTGGCTTTGACGGGCAATCCCGGAGGTACACATGACTATACTCTTGCAGAGTTGACAGGGATGACTGCATCAGAAAACGGCATGACAGCTCCAGTTCCTTCTTTTGATGAATATCTTGAAAAAGCGGATGAGCTGGGACAGAAATTATTGGTAGAAATTAAAGTGACCAAGGCTGACTCACCAAACCTCACCCGTAATTTCTTACAAAAATATGGTCAACGTTTGATTGCCAAAGGGCACCAAATGCAATCATTAGATTACCATACCATTATTGAAATAAAGCAGTATAGCGAGAAATTAGTATCCTTCTTTATTCTTCCGTTCAACTCCATCTATCCGACGACGGTTGCTGACGGCTACACAATGGAGTATACCTCGCTGGATCAAAATTTTATGACCAAGTCTTGGATTCGCGGTAAGTCAGTGTATGCTTGGACACCAAATGATGAGGAGAGTATGACTAAGATGTTGCTGCTACAAGTGGACGGCATCATCACTGACAACATGACCGACCTCCAAAGTCTGATGGAGGAAATGAAAGAGAATCGACGCTATCCAGACCTCTTTTTCCAGCAATTCCAGTCTTTGATTTATAATTTTGAATAAAAAAATCGCGAGAGGAGAGTATCCAATCGCGTTTTCTTTTTAAAAAGGTAATTTACCTGCAAAGGCACCTAGTTTTTTCTGAGTCGCCTCGTCGACTTTTGTAAGTGCAGCGTTGACGGCTTGGATTGTCATTTCTTGCAAGGTTTCAAGGTCGTCTGCATCCACAACATCAACCTTGAAGTCGATAGAAACCAATTTCTTATCTCCAGTAAAAGTAGCAGTAACCAAGTCCTGTACAGAGCTACCAGTAAATTGAGCAGCAGCCAACTCAGCCTGGCTCTTCTCCATTTGTTTTTGAAGTTTTTGAGCTTGGCGCATCATGTTTTGCATATTCATCATAATATTTTTAAGATTCCTTTCCTATCAAGGGTTTAGACCCTGTTTGTAAATTTTCCTTGCCTTATGTTAAACTTTTTTAAAGGCAGAAGCAATTTCTTTTTGTTGGGTTAGAAATAAATGCGAGTATACATTTATTGTAGTGTTGATTGAGGAATGACCCAATCGTTTCATCAAAGTAAAGAAAATATAGTCTTTACATTCTCCATTACGTAAACCTTGGGAAACTGGGAACGCAGCATGAGAATGTCTGAAATCATCCATCACTAATATCTACCTTCCATTTCTTATTATTTTGTCTAATTACTGCCATTTGAAACTCCTTGATCAAGAGCAGTATCTTCTCGTACGTTAGTAATTATATCATGTTTTGGAGATAACTCAAAGCCTAGAATGTCTTCAATAGTCTTGATTGGGACTCGCCCAATCCGTTTATTCTTGTACCAAGAAAAATCGTCTGAGACAGATTTACTATTGGTCAATAACCACTTTTCTATTTTTTATACACTCGATTTTCTTCTTTCAAGAACTGGATAACGTTATCCTTTAACTCCTCAAAATCACCTTGAAACGTAGCAATCTCGATTGTCTTTTCCAGTCCATCGCTTAATGAGAGATTTGACTGAAAACCATTCATTGCTAGAAACATGTGTAAAGCAAGTACAGCAGTCCTTTTGTTGGCATTATAGAATGGGTGTTTCTTGATTAGATTTATCCAGATAATTGCAGCCTTGCTATAGATATCCGGATAAAGTACTTTTCCAAAAATTTCTTGCTTTGGTTGTTCGATAATCATTTGAAGGCTATTTAGGTCAGCGATTCCTACTGGTTCTTTAGGAGAATACTTTCCGATAACCATAACATTGATTTTGACAATGTCTTCAGCGGATAGGTATTTCATTTATCTACTAACTCTTTCAATAATTCATCGTATTGATTCATAGCTTTTTCAAGTTCTCTATCAAAATCAAATTTTGGCTCAGCTTTACGAATGATAACATTACTTCCAGAAGTGACGAATTCGATTTCTTCACCAATTTCTGCGCCAAGAGCCTCTTTAATAGCGTTTGGGATAGTGATAACAGTGCTGTTGCCTGTTTTTCGTAGCAGAACATTCATTGTATTTACCTCCTATATTTGTAAATACATTATACAATATGTATACAAAAATTAAAAGTAAATAATTTAACAGGGTCTATTTTATTTCAGACTTTTTCGCAATTTTTGGTACAATGCACTAAAATAGTAAATAACTTAGTAAAAGACGTAGTAAAAACTTGGTATTTCAATATAGGGCGTTACCAACCACTATCGGGTTGTTGATCAAACTATATTTTTTATATTGTAATTAGCTACTTGTTTTACTTTCGTTATTCGTAAAAGAAGAAAATTTCAGAAACGATCAATGACTGAAAACATCAATCTTCTAACTTTGCAGAATAGACTACAAAGTACAGAAGGTGGTAGCTATCAGGAAAATTGGTCGTTTTTTGCGTCCAATAGTGATTGTGAATTTTTTTGAAAGGCTCTACCTTCTCAAAATAAGTTATAGTCAGCAATATCGGATATAAATTTGACATATTAATCTATTTTAAATTGACTTTGAGGGACAAATTCGCTATAATATAAGAAAAACTGGTTATAACCAGAAATCACGGAGGAAGAGCTATGTTCCGTTTAGCAAAAGAAGAACTTGAAAAGTTGGGAGCTATGATTACGGCGACCGAAATTTACCAACAGCCAGGCTTATGGAAGGAAGCGTATCAACTCTATCTTGACCAATTGGAAAAAATCGAGAGTTTTCTAAAATCAATCAAGGAAAAACATGACTTTGTTCACGTTGTTTTTACAGGTGCAGGGACTTCTGACTTTGTTGGTCAAAGCATTGCCAACTATCTCAACCAAGTCAATGACTTGAAACACATTCGTTTTTCTGCCATTGGTACAGTGGAGCTGGTTGGTCGTCCATATGATTATTTGCAGGCAGATGTGCCAACAGTTTTGGTATCCTTTGCTCGTTCAGGTAATTCACCTGAGAGCGTGGCAGCAGTTGAAGTCGCTAAGCAGTTGGTAGATAAATTGTATCAAGTGACCATTACCTGTGCACCAGAAGGTAAGCTGGCACTAGCGGCTGAAGGAGATGCTGAAAATCTCCTACTCTTGCAACCAGCTGGTTCAAACGATAAGGGCTTTGCCATGACGGGTTCTTACAGCTGTATGGCTCTGACAGCCCTCCTCGTCTTCTCACCAGCCAGTCAAGAAAAAAAAGCTGCTTGGGTTGAGACCATTGCCCGTCTGGGTCAAGATGTCTTGGACCGTGAAGACTACGTGCAAGATTTGATCAACCTTGATTTTGAGCGAGTGATTTACCTCGGTTCAGGTGGTTTCCATGGTCTTGCCCACGAAGCTCAGTTGAAAATTCTGGAATTGACTGCAGGCAAGATTGCGACCATGTATGAGTCACCACTCGGTTTCCGTCATGGACCAAAATCCTTCATCAACGAAAAGACCTTGATTTTCCTCTTTGCCTCAAACGATGGCTACACACGCCAGTACGATGTGGACTTGCTCAATGAAGTCCATGGTGATGGCATAGCAGAGCGGATAGTGGCATTGTCGGCTGATAAGTTAGTCGGTACAGAAGCAGCCAACTTTGTCTTGGCAGAGGGCGGAGCAGATCTGCCAGATGTCTTCTTAACCTTCCCTTACATTCTCTTTGCCCAAACGGTATCCATCATGGCAGCGGTAAAATGCAAGAATTTGCCGGATACACCATCGCCAACAGGCACCGTCAACCGTGTGGTGCAGGGTGTGATTATACATCCTCTAGAAAAATAGTTACATCTATTCAATGATGAAGAAATAGAGCTATTCGGTAGAGTTTTAACACATAAAAAACACATCCAGTCACTCGAATATCATGGTATAATAATTCTATATAATAAAATATAATTAGGGATAATAGAAATGGAAACTGCAAATAAAAAATTCAGATATAGTATTCGTAAATTTAAAGTCGGCGTAGGCTCGGTGCTAATTGCTACTTGCTTACTTGGTGTGGGAGTCTCGACACCAACCGCTTTTGCGACGACAGTAGCTTCGGAACCCACTCAAGTTGAAGTCGCTCAGCCAACGAGTGAAACAGAGCCAACAGTCCAGATTACTGGAACAGTAAGTACAGAGAATATAAATTCTGAATCAAAAGTTGCGCCAGAAGCTAAGGAAGAAGTTCCAGCAATATCAGAAACTCCAGTTGCTGAAAAGGCAGATCCAGAAGTGAAGTCTGCTGAACAAAATGTAGCCTCTGAACCTGAAAAATCAGAAGAACCAACTCCTGCCCCAGCAGCCCTCACAAGCGAAGCTAAGGAAGGAGTATCAGAGAATACCGAAGTTAAAAGCTCACCTCTTCAAGAGGTTCAAAATCTTCTAAAAGACGTGAAAAGAGAGTTAGAAGAATTGGAAGTGTTTACCGAGTATGATGCTTCTGTTTATTGGTATCAAAAATCATTATGGGAACAGTTCTCAGAGATTGGGAAAAGGGAAATGGATCGTGTTCTAACTCTTAAAGAAGATAGTGCTGAAATAAAAAAAGTACATGAGAGTTTATTTGAATTTGGAAATCAAATCAAGATGGAGCGATTTACACGTCAAGTTGCACCATATCTTGAGAAATATTCTGATGATGAGTTTATTAAGAATGAGTACCGTACAAATTTGGAACAATCAGATAACGGCAGTTATGCTAGTCAAGGAGGGAACACTTTTAAGGCATATGTTGATAAAGTAGAGCAATCCGTTGAAAGAATTGTGAAAAGAGGTGAAGAATTAGAACGTAAGAACCTCCAAAAGAAAGTTCCTGATACAGCACCTAAAGTAGCCGAAAAACCAAAACTAGATTTTAAAGTTCAAAAACGAACAACGTATAATTTTTTAGATTTCGAAACGAAAGAGCAAGACGATCCAAACTTGCCACTTGGTGAGAAAGTGGAACGACAAAAAGGTGAGAGAGGCGAAGCATCTGAGACTTACCAAGATGTGATTGTTGGGGATAAAATTGTTGCAAGTACCCTCATTTCCCAAAATCGTAAAGCCCCAGTTGATCATCTGATTGCTAAAGGTACTTTAGTAGAGAAACATCCCGATACAGCACCGACAGCTCCTGAAAAACCAAAATTGGACTTTACTGTTAAAGAACGAGTAGAGCGAGAAATTTTGGATTATATGGTGGAAGAACAAGATGATGCTAGTTTGCCACTCGGTCAGACAAAGGTGCTTCGTGAAGGTCAAACAGGAGAATTGGTTAAGAAATACCAAGATGTGATTGTTGAAGGCAAAGTCATTGAAAGTAAACTTCTTTCAGAAGACCGTAAAGCCCCAGTCAACCGTCTGATTGCAAAAAACATTTTAGTAGAGAAACATCCCGATACTGCACCGACAGCGCCTGAAAAACCAAAATTAGACTTTACTGTTAAAGAACGAGTAGAGCGAGAAATTTTGGATTATATGGTGGAAGAACAAGACGATGCTAGTTTGCCACTTGGTCAGACAAAGGTTCTTCGCGAAGGTCAAAAAGGCGAATTGGTTAAGAAATATCAAGATGTGATTGTTGAAGGGAATGTCATAGCAAGTAATCTCCTTTCAGAAGACCGTAAAGCCCCAGTCAACCGTCTGATTGCAAAAGGCACTTTGGTAGAAAAAACACCAGACATCACGCCGAAAGCCGAGGACGAAGTTCCGGCACCAATGCCAGATGTTCCAGCACCAAAAGTCGAGGAAGAGTTTCCAACTCCAGCCCCAGTACCGGAAACTCCAATGGACAAACCACAAATGGAAGCACCGAAAACTGATAAAGTAGAGTCTGACAAACAGATGCCAGAGGCTAAGCAACCAGAAATGGAGCAACCGAAAGCAGAAGACATGCCGAAGGAGGAAATGCCAAAGGCTGAGCAACCAAAAGCGGAAGACTCTGCACCTAAGACAGCAGTTCCAGAAGTCGCGCCAAAAACAGCGGAAAAACCAAAGCTAGACTTCACAACAAAAGAACGAAAGGTAGAAGAAGCTCTCCCTATCAAAGAAGAAATCAGATATGATGCAAGCCTAGCGCTTGGCAAATCATATCTTCTTCAAGAAGGAAAAGCTGGTAAAAAAGTATCTGTTTATCAAGATGTCATAGTTGGTGGTAAAGTTGTCGCAACCAACCTATTATCAGAGACTGTTGTTGAAGGTCAAAATCGTATCCTTGTAAAAGGTAGCTTGGAAATGAAGAAAGAAGAAGTAAAAACAACTCCTTCAGTACAATCGAATCCGACACTGAGTCACAAAGGTGCACCTTCTGCAAACAAAGCAACCCTACCTGCAACAGGTGAACAACGCAATAACCTAGCCTTAGTAGGCCTTGGTTTAGCTGGAATTAGCTTGGCAGTAGTCGCTACAGCTATAAACAAAAAATCTAAAGATCAAATCTAAACCATTATAAAATATTGATAAAGAGGCCGGGCGGAAACGCCCAGCCTCTTTTTAGAACTGAAAATCAAATATTAGTGCGGTAAAATTAACTGTGATTGACTTAAATCAAGGTGGATTTGCCATTGAGAATTATCTCGAACAGTACACTCAAAGTCGGTGGTGTAGAGAATCAGCTCCAGCACATCGCCTTTTTTCAATTGGTAAATAGTCGGTTGCAGTTTCCAGCTCAGGTCCATCCACTGGTCAGGTACCACTTCCTCGACAGTCATCAGGTCGGTGCGGTTTTGTAAGTTCATAAAGCCCTTGGTCACCAAGCGTTGTGGCATCTCCACATAAGGCAATTCCAGCAGATTTTCTTGGGCATGGTAGCGACCGTTATCCAGACTCAGCCGCGTTTTTGGTGTCGGGATTGGGGCTAGGCGTTTTTTATTTCCCTTGTCCAATAGCTGAGCAGATAAGAGGCCTTTAGCCACACTGGATGCGACACGGAGTTTCAGAGTGACCTGTCCGTTAATCAGGATATCCTCCGTTATAGGTAGTTCTATGCTGATTTGATTGGCCTTGCCTGCATAGAGGTCTTGGTGAAAGGCTGGGTAGGACTTGCCGTAGCGGTCAAAATCTTCTTGGGCATAGTGATTGGAAATGGTCTGACTTCCAGTACCTAGTGGCAAGACAGCCTCATTTTCACCGCCAAAGGTTTCCAAGGTCGTCCAAGTTTGCTCACCGCTGTTGTCCTGCCAGATGACCGTTGGCAGTTGGTAGTTATTCTTGTAGCCCAGCAGTTTTTGACTGAGCAGGGCGTTCATGGACTCGCGGAAGTCGATGGACTGCCAGTTGTTCATATACACGTGGGCACCGTTGTGGAAGAAGAGGTGCTTTTTGATGTGACTTGGCAGGGCATGGAACATATTCCAGACGTGGATTGGCTTGACATTCCAGTCCTGTGAGCCATGGGTAAATACGACCTCGCACTTGACCTTGTCAGCCTGGAGCAGGTAGTTGCGGTCCTGCCAGTATTGGTTGTAGTCACCGCTGGTGCGGTCTAGGGCAGCTCGTTCGGCAGCCAGGCCTTTTTCGTAGGCTTCTTTGCTGCGGAGGAAATCCCCTGCTTGCAGACTTTTCGAGTAGGTCAGGGCAGTCAAGCTGTCCAGATCCTCGCCTGGATAGCCGCCAGGGCTGGTCACCAGCCCGTTTTCACGGTAGTAGTCATACCAAGAGGAAATCCCTGCTTCTGCGATGACGACTTCCAATCCGTCCACGCCAGTTGTTGCCAAGGCATTGGACATGGTACCGAGATAAGACAGTCCTGTCGTCGCTACCTTACCATTGGCCCAATCGGCCTTGACCTCAATCGAGCGAGTGTGGTCTGTGTATGCCTTGGTGCGACCGTTCAGCCAGTCAATCACCGCTTTATAGCCCTCAACCTGCTGGTAGTCGCCAGATGTCATGTAGCCCGTCGAGCCCAGAGTGCCGACCCCGGACACGTGGAGGCTGGCAAAGCCGCGAGCGAGGAAGTAGTCATTGAGGGAGTAAGAAGTGATGTGCCCCAGTCTTTCAGTGGCAGGGCTGACAGGCAGGTCTCGCTGGTCCAAGTCTAACTTGGTGATGCTGGCCTGCTTGACTTGAATGGTACCGACTTGTTTTTCAGCCAGTTCCCCTTCCATCTTATGCAGGGCCTTATCGCTGGCTACATCGTTCACTCCTTGATGATAAGGACTGTTGGTAATCACCGCAGGGATTTTCCCGTCAAAGTGAGGACGGAGAATGGAAACCTTGACAATGTCAGTCTGCCCAGTCCCCGCCGTATCAACAGGTGTTTCGACATAGACCACCTCACGAATAAGTTTTTTTGTTGAAAAGGTTGCCAGAGATTTGCCGTTGAAGAAGTGGTAGCGATTGTCCTCTGGGATTAGGTCGTCGCTGACCAGCTGGTCAATCAAGGTGTTTCCAGACTTGGTACGAGTAGCGAGTAGCTGGTAGAGGTTTTCGATGATGTCCCCATAGACAATCGGGAAGTCGGTTTTCTCCACGAAGTCCATGACATCTGTATAATCTACACCAGGCACGAAGCCTAACAACTGAAATGCCACTTGATAGAAAATCAGGTCTGTCAACTCACGGTCAGACTGGAAGAAGGTCAGCAAATCTGTGTCCCAATCCGCAATCATGTTGGACAGGGCAAAGTCGGTGTTTGCTGTCAGGAAATGGCACTTTCTGACAAAGGTTTCTAAATTTGTCTTACTACTTGCATCAGGAATCAGTTGAAATCCCAGAGAATCAAGTTCTTGCAAGCAGATAGAGGTCTCTTTTTTTATGAAAGAAAATTGATTAAAACGCATAAATTCTCCTCTTTTTTAGGATAATAGTCTATAATAGCTATTATATCGGATAAGTCAATGTTTGTCTAAAAATTATCAGTATATATAGAGATATTAATGTATAAAACGACGATACAATTAGTTGTAAAATGACGAAATTTTTTATACAATATTGTAGAATGACTGAGGAGTGAAATGTATCGTGTTGAGAAAAAATGAAGCTATAGTCCCTGTTTTACGTATTAATAATAGGGCTATTAACCAAGGATTTTTAGAAAAAAATCTAGGAATGAAAACCAAGCTAGAAGATGGTCCTTTTGCTGATTTTGGAGATAGAATAAGCCCAGAAACGAAGCTCGTTTTGACAGAATCTCCTGGTAATCGCACCCGTGCTGTCGAAGGGCTTAAAAAATTGAATAAAATTGTGATAAAAGTAGACAATGCCTCTGAAATTAAAGCTTTACTGGCGCAGGGGTCACAATATAGTAAGCTCTACCAAGGAAAAAATGGCTATGGTTTTGAAGCTGTGTCGCCAGAAGGAGACACCTTCCTTTTACACGCAGAAGCATCTGTTGATGACCTAAAAGAAATCCTTCCACCTGTTCCATTTAAGGTGCAGGGTGACTTTTCTGGTCTGACTGCTTTTACAGTAGAGTCTGTCTGGATTAACAGCCCACAGGCAAGCATCAGCCAAGATTATTATGAGGCTATCCTACCTCAACAAGCCTTTTTGCGTTTTGTTGGAGCAGAAGGTGAAGATTTATTAACTCCTGCGGAACAAGTTTGGGATTTAGAAGGATTGCGTTTTCCTGTCGAGCAGGACTTTGATTGGGGGCATTTGGAAAGCCGGTTGGAAAAACCATTCTTTAAAGATAAAAAAGCAAGCTTTATCCAAACGGTAGACCCAAGTGGTATTGAATTGTGGTTCGAAAAATGAGACAAGTAATTTTAGACAAGGTTTCAGAGCAGATTGAGCAAGGAGTATATCCTGGTGCCAGTCTGGCTTTTTTTTCTGATGGTCAGTGGCAGGAATATTATTTAGGGACCCAGGATGGTCAGGCGCCGGTTGAGGCAGGTTTGACCTATGATTTGGCATCTGTTTCCAAGGTGGTTGGTGTGGGGACTCTTGCGACTTTTCTGGTCAATAGCGGAGCTTTGGAGCTAGATAGAACCTTGCAGTCTTATTATCCAGCTTTTGCGGATAGTAAGGTCACCATTCGGCAATTATTGACCCATACTAGTGGTATCGATCCTTTTATTCCAAATAGGGATAGTCTGGATGCCGACCAGCTCAAGGAAGCGATTTTGAAGATTACCGTAACGGATAAGAAAGATTTCCTCTACACAGACATTAATTTTCTCTTGCTGGGCTTTTTGTTGGAGGAAATAGGTGGAGACAGTCTGGACCAGCTTATCAGACGAGACGTTCTAGAGCCCTTTGGTATGTCCCAAACCTCCTTTGGACCAGTCAGTCAGGCGGTGCCGACGGTTTGTGGCGTCAAAGCAGGTGTGGTGCATGATCCCAAGGCGCGTGTCTTAGGCCTCCACGCGGGAAGTGCAGGTCTCTTTTCGACCGTCAAAGATTTGGAAATCTTTTTGGAACACTATCTGACGGCTGACTTTGCGGCGAATTTGACGCAGGATTACGGTTTTGATGATAAGCGCAAGCGGTCGCTGGCCTGGGATAAGAAGGGGGACTGGTTGTCGCACACAGGCTATACGGGGACCTTTATCATGTATAACCGTCCCTTGCAGAAAGCTGCGATTTTTCTCTCGAATCGTACTTTTGACAAGGATGAGCGAGCCCAGTGGAAGTTGGATAGAAACCAGGTTATGGCCTTGATTCGGCAAGTTCTGGAGGAAGAAGAGGCTATTGACTAATATTCTTCGAAAATCAAAATTATCCGTTGTCAAGAGCCTTGATGAGTGAAAAGCTCCAGTGGAGGTTTTCAGCCTGTTACCTTGAAATAAGAAAGTAACAGAGTTCTATCTTCGACTTCGTTTCTTAGGCTACTTTTGATTTTCATTGAGTATAACTATCCTCCCGTAGCGCTCAGAAGATTTTTCGACATAGTACAGTCTTTTAGTTTACTTTTAGTACTAGGCAACGAGCCGCAGGCATAACTGGAGTTAGGCAAGGTGAGTTAACGACGTAATAAAAGATAAACTAAATGACGATAAAAAGGACCTGCATGTGCAAGTCCTTTCGTGTTTGTTTGATTAAGCTTGTCCTGAAACTTCTGCAGCGTGGTCGTCCATTGAAAGAACTTCGTGGAAGACACGTTGAGTCAATTCAGTTTTTTGCTCTTTAGTGAGGTATTTAGTGTTTACGCAGTATCCAGAGATACGAACGATAACATCTTCACCTGCCATAATCTTGTCATAAACGTCGTTCAAGTCCATAACGTTCAAGTTCACGTGTTGACCACCTTGTTCAAAGTAACCATCAAGGATTGTTACCAAGTTGTTTACTTGCTCATCGAATGTTTTACCAAGCGCTTTTGGAGAAACTTGAGTTGTCAATGAGATACCGTCGTTGGCATGTTTGAAGTTGAGTTTAGAAAGAGTATTCAAGTTTTGCAACCAACCACCACGAGCTTTAGAAGTTGGGTTAGCACCTGGTGGGAAGAATTCTACCTTAGTAGTGTTCACAGAACCATCTTCATTGAGGAATACACCACGGTGAACTGGAGAGTTACCAGTCTGTTTAGAGTAAGCAACGTTTGAAGTGATTGTCAAGATAGATACAGTAGCTTCAGCATTCTTGTACAATTTATGTTTGTTCAAACGAGTGAAGAATGCTTCCATGAGCCATTTCGCAATATCATCTACACGGTCATCGTCTTCACCATAGCGTGGGAAGTCACCAGTTACTTCGTAGTCGTAGATAAATCCATCTTCATCACGGATTGGTTTAACTTGTGCATATTTGATTGCTGACAATGAGTCAACAGTGTTTGCGAAACCACAGATACCGAAGCCCATGTTAGCACGAAGGTGAGTTGGCAAGAATGCCATTTGAACTGCTTCGTAGTTGTATTTATCTGTCATGTAGTGGATGATGTTCATGGCATCAACATATGTATCAGTCAACCAGTCAAGGGCGATTTCAAAGTTCTTAACCACTTGGTCGTAGTCAAAGACTTCAGATGTATTTGGTTCAACACCGTCGAATACTTTGTAATCTTTGTGAACATCATCGTAACCGTTGTTCCAGCTTGAAAGAAGTGCTTTAAGAACGTTTACGCGAGCACCGAAGTATTGGATGTTGTGGCGCTGGTCTTCGCTTTCTGGATCAAGTGGAGATACACAGCAAGAGATACATGACATTTCACCATAACCATCTTTTGCCATTGTTGTTACACCTTCGTATTGGATAGAAGAGTGTTTGTGGCTCATTGCCATACAGTAGCGACGGAATGAATATGGAAGTTGGTCTGACCAAAGAACTGTCAAGTTTGGCTCTGGAGAGTTACCGATGTTGTCAAGTGTGTTCAAGAAACGGTAGTCCATCTTAGTAACACGGTGACGACCGTCGTTACCCATACCTGCCATAGATGTTGTCAAGAATGTTGGGTCACCAGAGTAGATTTCGTCGAAGGCTTTTGTACGAGCGAATTTCACTGTACGAAGTTTCAATACGAAGTCATCAACAAATTCTTGGATTTCAGCCTCAGTAAATGTACCACGAGCCAAGTCACGTTCTGCATAGATGTCAAGAACGATTGGCACACGACCAAGAGAAGTTGCTGCACCGTTGATAACACGACAAACAGCCATGAAAGCAATGTTTGTCCATTGGATAGCTTCTTTCGTGTTCATCGCAGGTTTGCGAACATCAACACCATAGTGATCACCTAAGCGTACAACTTGTTGCAATGCTTGGTACTGCATGTTGATTTCTTCGCGAAGACGGATTGATTCTTCGTCGATTTCAGTAATCGCATTCCAGTCAGCTACTTTTTCTTCCATCAAGTAGTCTGCACCGTAAAGTGCCAAACGAGCGTACATACCGATGATACGACCACGTGAGTATGCATCTGGAAGACCAGAAACGTGGTGTGAGTGGCGAGCACGGCGGATGTCAGCTGTGTAGGCACGGAAGATACCGTCGTTTACAGTTGTAGCATGTTTTGTATAGATTTCATGAAGGAGTGGGTCTGGAGTATAGCCGTTTTCGATAAGAGTTGTTTCAGCCATACGAATACCACCACGTGGCATGAAATTGAGTTTGAAGAGCTCATCGTTTTGGATACCGAAGATGAGTTCGTTCTCTTTATCGATGAAACCTGCTGGAATATCAGCGATAGAAGTAGCACGATCTACGTCCATTGGGAAGCGAGTGTCTTCGTAGCCAGCTTTTGTTTCTTCGATGATTTTTTTGATATGAAGTGAACGCTCAGTTGGGCCTGCGAGGAAGCTTTCATCTCCATCGTATGGAGTGTAGTTGGCTTGAACGAAGCGTGTTACACTTGCCTTATCTTGCCAATCTGTACCTTTAAAGCCTTCCCAGGCTTGGGCGAAAATGTCTTCAGCAACATTTTTTGTTTTAACTTTTGTTGACATGAGGGTTCTCCTTTTATGCTTTTGGGTATCGACTTGGTATCAATACCAACATGTTATTATTATACCATTTGAAAACACTTTCTTCAAGACAAAAATACTTGAAAATAAATGAAAAACCTTTCAAGGAATATGAAAAAACTTGAAAGATGGAGTTGGTATTTTCAAAATAAATTTCTGCTTACATTTGTAATAAGGTGATAAGCTGTCGTTTATTGTATTGGTAAGATGGCTGGTTCAACGAATCTAAAGGCTGAAACTTCCTAAGAAATGCGGTATAATATAGCGAGTTAAACTTGAAAACAGGAAGAGGCAGTCATGTTAATTTTTCCCTTAATCAATGATTTATCTAGAAAAATTATTCATGTAGATATGGATGCTTTTTTTGCTGCCATTGAGGTCAGGGATAATCCTGCTTTGAAGGGCAAACCTGTTATCATTGGGGCTGACCCAAGACTATCTGGCGGTAGAGGAGTGGTGTCTACCTGCAATTATGAGGCGCGTGCCTTTGGTATTCACTCAGCGATGTCCTCAAAAGAGGCCTATGAACGTTGTCCTCAGGCGATTTTCATTTCTGGCAATTATGAAAAATACCAGGAAGTTGGGCGACAGGTTCGAGAAATTTTTCATCGCTATACTGATTTGGTGGAGCCCATGTCTATCGATGAGGCTTACTTGGATGTAACAGAAAATAAGTTGGGTATCAGCTCTGCGGTTAAGATTGCCAAGCTTATCCAATACGATATTTGGAATGAATTGCATCTGACAGCTTCCGCAGGTGTTTCCTATAATAAATTTTTGGCAAAAATTGCCTCTGATATGGAAAAACCGTACGGTTTGACCTTGATTCTACCTGAAGATGCTGTTGGTATTCTCGCCTCCCTGCCTGTTGAAAAATTTCACGGTGTGGGGAAGAAGACGGTGGAACGCCTGCATGAGATGGGGGTCTACACGGGGCAAGATTTACTAGATGTACCAGAAATGGTTTTGATAGATAGATTTGGGCGTTTTGGCTTCGATCTTTATCGGAAAGCGAGGGGCATTTCTAATTCGCCCGTTAAAGTGGACCGTGTTCGTAAGTCAATTGGAAAGGAAAGAACCTATCGCAAACTTCTTTATCGGGAGGAGGATGTCCTGAAAGAGCTAATCAGTCTCTGCCAACGGGTCGCAGCTAGTTTGAAGCGGAATGGAAAAAAGGGGCGAACAATTGTTTTAAAGGTACGTTATGGTGATTTTTCTACCTTGACGAAACGTCATAGTCTAGAGGTGTATACGGACCAGACGGAAACGATTGAGAAAGAGATTCGTCAACTAATTGAAGAAATTGGAAAGATTGAAAAAGGGATTCGTTTGCTGGGTGTGACCGTGACTAATTTTCAAACTTGAGTTCTGTTTCGGTCTATGATAGACTGAAAAAAAGGAGAAGAGATGCAAATTTCAAGTAGATTTACCATTGCCAGCCATATCTTGGTTCTCTTGGCTCTGGAAGGAGAAAAGGAAAAACAGACCAGTACTAGCATTGCAGGCAGTGTCGGGATTAATCCTGTCATTATCCGAAATATTTTGTCCCAACTCAAGGAGGCTGGTCTGGTAGAAGTAGCACGTGGTGTTGGAGGTGCTCGCTTGGCACAGGCTCCAGACCAGATTACACTTTTGCACGTCTATCAGGCTGTGGAGTTGTTTGGAGAAAAGGGACAACTCTTCGGCTTTCATGAGCAACCCAATCCAAACTGTCAAGTAGGTCGCAATATTCATCCCCTGCTAGATAGTCGTTTGGAAAATGCTCAGTCGGCTTTGGAAAGAGAGTTGGGACAAACGACCATTGCTGATTTATTGGCAGAATTGTAGCCATATGTTCGAGAAAAATCATCCTTGTGATGATTTTTTAAATTTTTTTAGTTGTAACTATTTGCATTACAACGCAAATGATTTATACTCGTGTTGTAAATATAATTATTACAACAAAAACAAGTGAGGTATCAATATGAAAATAGCTATTATTGCGGCGAATGGTCAAGCAGGTCAAACCATCGCAAAGGAAGCAGTAGAACGTGGTCATCAGGTGACGGCTATTGTCCGTTCTGAAAACAAGAGCGTAGCCCAAGAAGTGATCCAAAAGGATGCTTTTGCTCTTACCAAGGAAGACTTGGCAGGCTTTGATGTAGTAGTCAATGCTTTTGGTGCTTGGACACCAGAAACCTTGCCGGGTCACGCTCGTCTTGCGGAGCATCTAGCGACCATCCTTGCTGGTAGTCCAACTCGTCTTTTAGTAGTTGGTGGTGCAGGCAGTCTTTATTTAGACGAGAGCCAGACAGCTATGCTGAAAGATACACCAGATTTCCCTGCGGAATACCTACCAATCGCTGAGGCTATGGGTGCTGGTCTAGACCTCTATCGTCAGGCGACAGCTATCAACTGGACCTATATGAGCCCTGCAGCCGATTTTGATGCAGAAGGCTCAAAGACAGGTGTCTACACTATTGCTGGCGAGGTTTTCCAAGTCAATACCCAAGGTGAAAGCTATATTAGTTATGCCGACTATGCTGTGGCTTTGGTTGACATTGCTGAAAAAGGTGGTTACCAGCAGGAACGAATTTCCGTATTTGCATAAAAAAATCAGGAGACTATGTACCAGTTTACACCAACCACAATATGTAGTGTTTCGATAATATCAAAAAAGACGACTTCCAAACTAGGAAATCGTCTTTTCTTCTATCTTGACTATCAATAATATCTTCTCAGTTTATCCTGATTTTCTTTAAAAAATTCTTCTAGCCAGTCCATCCCATAGGCATGACTGAAGCCTTCTAGGAGAACGGAGAAATCAATGCTATCAAACCCCATTTTCTTCAAACCATCAAAGGTATTAAACGGAGAACGGAAGTGTTTGTATTTGATAATTGCTCCAATATCTTTCAAATCCTGCTCTCTTGTGCTAACCATCTTCATACCCAATACGTATTCAATTGGAGCAACTAAAACAGTTAAGTTTTCGAATGAATATAGGGTCTCACACAAATGTAATGGTGGCTGTCTGTTCATGTTTGCCACATTATTATTGAGCCATAGTTCTTCGTCAGTATTCAAATTAAAGCGTTGCCCTACACGAGCAATAATTTCGTTGATTTTCTGACTTTCTTCATAAAAAGCATCTACATCTTGTGTAGCTCGCAAACCATGATACTCTAAAACATAACCACCAACACAAATAATGGTTAAATGAAGATTGGCTTGAGCCAACTCTTGGTTCAAGGCTTCAAAAACAGGTTTCATTTTATCCATGTCTGTATTTCTCCATCATTTTTTGTACATTGGCTAATTTGGCTGGTTTATTTAATGAAACCACATATTCATGTGTTGGTGTATGCTCTTGAATAGCATATTTCAAACTGACCTTTTGAAAATCTGTTAGTTCTTTAGAACCTAGTAACTTTTCGACATCTTCTTCTGTCAAATAAGAATAGTCTTCAAAAATAACTTTTCGCAGGTAGCGAAACCAGTGACTAGCATTAAACCGTGATTGCTCTGATGCCCTTATCATGTAGTCATACCAATCCATCTTGCACCTTCCTTATCTTCTTTTTCTCAGCCCCTCATCTTCTTTAGGATAATAATTTAGAGCCTGTTGCAATTTTAAATCAAAACTGGAAAGTTCTATCTTTTCTTCCTCAAATGGAATCTCAGGTAGTTTAAACTGAAACTTTTTGTAAAAGAAAGTATCAAATTCATCTTTATTGTCTGAAATATCTACTAAAGTATCTAACTCAGAAAGTCGAGCCTGTATACTAATTTTTGTTACCTCTCCAAGTTTTTGATAAATCGCATAATAGGATAGGTCTTGGAAAAATTTTCGGTGTGATTCAACTACTTCCTGAGTGTAAGGGCAGTCATAGTAACTAAGATATTTGGTGTAAAAATTATCAGAGAGAGAAATTTGATAATCTACTAGCTTATTATCAATTGTTTTAGAAACTGTTCGCTCCATTTCTGCATGTAGTTTATCCATGGACTAACTCCTTGTATGTAGTACGAACTTCTGAAGATGACTATAGAAGATTGAAACGGTCGTTGTCAGCCATGCTTCGGGTATTATAACGGAAGTCAAACTCATCTACATAATCTTGTAGATATTTCTTAGACCAAGAATGGTAGATTCCCAGTACACCACGTTTGAGACCTGCCCCAAAACCTTCAATCGTATGTGTATAAACATCATCAATTACATATTCACGAGCACCATGATTTACAAAAGCATGGTCGTACATTTTCGCAACTTTATTATAACCTAACCATTCATCAGTGTAAAGCTGGGCAGCGTCTTTCACAAATTTTACGATTTGTTCTGTTAAAGTTTTTGTGCCTGTATCGGTTACTTTATAAGTATTCAATTTTCCTTCTCGTGCAACCATACTAACAACTTGGATTTTATCTTTTAGGGAGAGACCTTAGGCGTTTTTAACTTTTTTCGAGTTATGGCGATTCTTATTTTTACCACCGATATAGGTTTCATCTACTTCTACAGTCCCATCCAATTCATTACTGTTTTCTGAACCAAAACATCTACGAATACGCTCTAACATAAACCAAGCTGTTTTTTGAGTAACATGGATGTCTTTTGAAAGTTGAACAGAAGAAATGCCTTTTTTGTGGGATGTCACCATCCAAATGGCAATAAACCATTTTTGAAGAGAAACTTTAGTATTATCAAACATTGTACCCGTTTTAACGCTAAAATATTTGCCAGTATTTTTACATCTGTATTTACCATTTTTACACTTATAAACCTTAGAGGTCTCATCAAAAGGGCTGACTACATAGCCGTTCCAGCGAATTTTTTCTAAATGTTGCTCACAGTAATAATCATTTGGAAAAGCATTCATCAAATCATACAATGACTCAAATTCACCTAACACTTCTGTACTCCTTCTATATTATAAAACCATTATATCACAAACGATACAAAAAACAATAAAACGGTGTAAAAAAAGATATAACTCTTTTCAAAAATTGCCTTTTATGGTATAATAGTATTGTTATATAAGGAAGGAGATAAACATGACAACAATCCAATCCAATCCAATCCAATCCAATCCAATCCAGCTGATTATGTAGCCGTTCAGCTTTTTTGTCAAGCATCAAAACAGACTTTTTCACATTTTTGTGGAGAAGTTTTTTCTGTTGTACCAAAAAGCGAGGTGGCGTAATGGCTACCTCGCTTCATAATGCTAAATTACAGAAAAAGGATGAATTTTATACTAGATATTCAGATATTGAAAATGAGATGAATGCTTTTTTAGAATTTAATCCTAAAGTATTTCAAAATAAAACCGTTCTATTACCTTGTGATGACCCTGAATGGAGTAATTTTACAAGATATTTTGCACAAAATTTTGAATCTTTAGGGTTGAAAAAACTCATTAGCACGAGCTTTGCGAACGACAGAAAAACAATAAAGTTTGGTCAGTTAAGTCTTTTTGAAACAGAATCACCACATTTTGATAAAGATAAAACGAACAGCAGAGGAAAGATTTTCACCCTGTCTAAAGACGGTAAATCAAAAGTAGATATTTCAAATTTAAAGTGGCAATATTTAGAGGGCGATGGGGACTTTAATAGCGATGAAGTTATTAAGTTAAGAGATGAAGCTGATGTTATTGTAACAAATCCGCCGTTTTCATTATTTAGGGAGTTCATAAAATGGATAATGGATGGTAAAAAAGAATTTGCAATTATCGGTCATCAAAATGCTATTACTTACAAAGATGTTTTTTCTTATATAAAGGATAATAAGATATGGTTAGGCAAACCTTTTAAAGGTAACGTTGGTTTTTTTATGAGTCCTTATGAGGATTTAGCTACTTCTTCACAACGAAAGAAAGATTTAATAAGGGTTTCTGGTGTGATGTGGTTTACTAATATTGAACACGGCAGGAGACATCAACCTCTTCAACTTATGACTGAAGCGGATAATCTAAAATTTAACACGAAGCTAATCAAAAAGTTGCGTGAGTTTGATACCCAAAATTACCCAAAATATTACAACTACGATGCTATTGAAGTACCTTTTACAATGGCAATACCTTCTGATTTTGACGGTTATATGGGAGTTCCTATCACATTCTTAGATAAGTTTAACCCAGAACAATTTGAAATTATCGGATTGGGAATATCTAGTTCAGGAATTGAAATTGGAGTTAGAGGTTATACTGACGAACATAGGAAATATAGGAAAGAAATCCAAAAACGTGGAACTGCCGATGGAGATTTATACTTCTTAGATAAAAATGGGTTTCCTGTTGTTCCTTATGCCAGAATTATTATCAAAAGAAAAGGGGTATAAATCATGAAAACTACTCTCAATACTGATTTGACAATAAGAAATATTTGTGAAGGTTTCATTTATAACGAATATGAAGGAAAAGGACTGTTTGGGTGGAATGGACAACTAGTCATCCAACCAGAATACCAGCGTAACTATATTTATGCTGATGGTGTCAAGGATGTCGCAGTAATTGATTCTATTTTAAAAGGTTATCCACTTGGGCTAATCTATTTTGTTAAAACAAAAGACGGAATGTACGAAGTTTTAGATGGACAACAGAGAATTACTAGCTTTGGTCGTTTCGTAACGAATAAATTTGCTTTGACAGATAAAGATGGTATTCCGTACTACTTCAGTAGTTTAGCAGAAGATTTGCAAGAAAAAATTATGAATACCAAATTGACTATTTATGTTTGTGAAGGAGAAGAAAGTGAAATCAAGGAATGGTTTAAGACTATCAATATAGCAGGAGTATCACTTAATGAGCAGGAGCTACTGAATGCTATCTATTCTGGACAATTCGTGACATTAGCCAGAGAAGAGTTCAGCAATTCAAGTAATGCGAATATTAGCAAATGGTCAACTTATATAAAAGCAGAGGTCAATAGACAAGGTTACTTAAACAAAGCCTTAGAATGGGTATCGAATGGAGAAATAGAGCATTATATGAGTGTACATCGTAAAGATGATAACATTATAGAACTGAAAAGGTATTTCTCATCAGTCATTGAATGGATAAATGGCTTATTCAGCTCAATAGACCCTCAAATGAAAAAAGTGGATTGGGGTAAACTTTATAGGCGGTATCATGCTAAATCATATAACATTCAGGAACTAAATAGGGATGTAGAAAGTTTGTTATTAGACGGCTTTGTTGGAAGCAAAAAGGACATTTATGAGTATCTACTTGGGGGAAAGCAAGATACAAAATTATTGAATATCCGTGTGTTTCCTGAAACAGTCAAACAAGAAATTTACAAGATTCAAACTGAAGAGGCTAAAGCTAAACATCTATCAAACTGCCCATTATGTGCCTTGGGAACAAACAATAATAAAACTAGAATATGGAAAATTACCGAAATGGATGCTGACCATGTTAAAGCATGGAGCAAAGGTGGTAGCACAGATAAGTCAAATTGTGAAATGCTCTGTAAAACACACAACAGAGCAAAAGGAAATAAGTAGCATAAAAGACGATTTCCTAATTTGGAAGTCGTCTTTCTTGATGTTGTCGAAATACTACATATTGTGGGTAGTGTAAACAGATATATAGTTCCCATCGAGGAATTATCTTTTTATTTTTTGTTCACATATAGTATAATAATATAAACAAAAGAGAAAAGGAGACCGATATGATTCACTTGATTTGTCCCAATCCAGCTCTGGACCGTACGCTACTTGTTGAAAAAATTGAAAAGAATATTCCCCTGAGACCGACGGAAGTGAGGGATTATCCTGGTGGAAAAAGCTTCAACGTGGTCTATGCCCTCCGTGAAAACGGTGTGACAGACTACATCATTCATACTATTTTGGGTGGTCAGATTGGTCGCTATATCCAGGAGCTTAATGCTAATGGTGGCAATACCCTGCGCGTGGTTGAAAATAGCCAGAATACTCGGACGTGTAATATCTATGTTGAAACCAGTACAGGCGATGTAGTACTATTTTATGAAAAAGGTTTTGAACTAACAGAGGATTTGCTCAACCAATTCACTCAGCAGATTGAAAATAGCCTGCAAGCTGGCGACATCCTAGTCTTTTCAGGCAGTCTGATGAAGGGGATGCCGGATGACTATATTCAGCAGTTTATTGAAAAATACCCAGAGGTGCTGACCATAGTGGACACCAGTGGACCAGCTCTACGTACGGCTTATCAAGCTAGACCAGCCCTTATCAAAATCAATAATGAAGAGCTGAAAGATATTTATCCAGAGCTGGATGAAGAAAGTCCTGAGGATATTTTACGAATACTGAAAGATGTAACCCCTCATGAGAATATCATCATTACCATGGGAGACAAGGGTAGTCTAGCTAAGATTGGTCAGCGCTTCTTCCGTATCCAGTCTCCAAAGAAAGAAACGCGTAATCCGATTGCCGCAGGGGATTTCTACCTGGGCTTGCTAGTCAAAGGAATCAGTCAAGGTCAAGCCCCAGAAATCTTTTTGAAAGAAGCGGCAGCCTTTGCAACGGCCAATTGTTTGAATTATTTTCCAGAGGTTGAAGCAGAGCAGTTTGAAGCGATTGTAGATACAATATTACTAGAGGAACTGTAGTATTGTATCCCTTTACTCATCGTGCTATAATGGCAAGGAGAAATAAGGTGAGATGGGGGGGATAGTAGTGGAACAGTTGATGGTTCTTTACCAAAATTTAAAACGGCGATATGGTGAATTTCACTGGTGGAACGATGAAAATCCTATAAAGGATTTGGTATCTATGATTCTTATTCAGCAAACAACGGAAGCAAATGCCAAGCGTGCTTTAGAACAGTTGGAGGGACGGTTGACGATTCATTCGCTTTTAGAGATGCCTGTGGAGGATTTACAAGAATGCATTCGCCCAGCAGGATTCTTCAAGCAAAAATCACTCTACATTCGGTCAGTGGTTGAGTGGGCCAATCAGTTCGATGGAGATTTTTCTCGTCTAGATAATGTTGAGACAGCAGTACTCCGAGAAGAGCTGCTGAGCTTGAAGGGGGTTGGCAATGAAACTGCGGATGTTATTTTGCTCTATTTGTGTCGAAGAAGTGTTTTTGTGGCGGATCAATATGCTCTTCGACTATTTAATCGGTTAGGACTTAGTCAGTCTAAGGATTATTTGAGTTTGAGACAGGAATTTACAGAGCAGATAAAAGATTGGTCGGTAAAAGACGCTCAGGAGCTTCATGCACTGATTGATGAACATGGCAAGCAATTCAGATTAACAAAGGGGCAGCTTGATGAATCATGGTTGATGATATAGTCCATTAGTGTATCTTTTATTACTACGAAGAGCGAGGAAGCCTTATTTCCGAGTTCAAACGCTCCACTGGACTGTTGAAGTAGCCAGCATATCGTTGCCTTGTACTAATAAGCAAACGAAACGACTATAGAAGAGTAAAACCAGCAAATCTACTGACTTGCTGGTTTTTATGCTTTAAAAAACTCTTCAATATCTGCCTGATCTATGCCAATCATGGGGTCGATGGTTAGCAGGTTGTCCACAGTCAGAATATATTCTCTGGGTTGTCCACTTGTTTTTTTTGGCTGGTCTTGGTCAAGAAGGGATAGTTGCTGGCTGTTTTCTGTTACTGGCTCTGTTTGTTTTGGCTTACCCGATTGGGCAGGGGGCTGGGTTTGCGTGGCTGTAGCTGTTTTGCTTTCGTTGTTTTCTGTCAGGCTTTCCTTGCTGTCCTGCTCTGCCATTTCCCCTTGGAAACGTGGGACCAGATAGGTTTTGCGGAGGGTTCCGGCGTTTTTGACGGCGTAGTCAAAGGCGGAGATTTCGCCTAGGAGGATGAGCTTGCTCTTGGAGCGGGTGATGGCGGTGTAGACCAGGTTGCGCTGGAGCATGCGGTGGCTGGTGCGGGTAATGGGAAGGATGACCACCTGGAACTCACTACCTTGGGACTTGTGGATGGACATGGCATAGGCCAGGGTAATCTTGTACCACTCATTGCGAGGGTAGGTGACCTCGCTACCGTCGAAGTTGATAGTAATCTCGTCCTGCTTGGAGTCGGTGTACTTGGCAGGCAGGAGGTCGGTGATGTAGCCCAAATCACCATTGAAGACATTGGCCTCAGCATCGTTGACTAGGTGGATGACTCGGTCGCCTTGGCGGAAGGCCTGCTCGTTGTGGAGGAATTCCAGCTCTCCGTCTTCTAGGGGATTGAGCAGGGCCTGGGTCATGTTGTTGAGTTGGTCAATGCCTGCGGCACCACGGTACATGGGAGCGAGGATTTGTACCTCGTTTGCAGGGATACCTGACTTGATAGCTGCGCCGACAATGCGTTCAATCAGAGCTGGAATTTGTTCGTTTTGCGCTTCAAAATAGGAGCGGTCAGCCTTTTTCTCACGGAAATCGCTAGGTAGAGCTCCTTGGCGGATTTGGCTGGCTAGGGTAACAATGGTCGAATCATCGGATTGACGGTAGATGCGTTCTAGAGTGATGCTGGGTAGCTTGTCGATTTTCAAGAGGTCAGCTAGGACCTGACCGGGACTGACAGAAGGTAATTGCTCCGCATCGCCGACAATCAGAACTTGGGTCTGGGAGGAGATGTTCTGGAAGAGCTGGTTTGCCAACCAAGTATCTACCATAGAAAACTCATCCACGATGATAAAGTCGGCATCCAAATAATCATCACGGTAGGATTCTTCCTGTCCTTCTACCAGACCGAGATGGCGGTGGATGGTGGCGGAAGGCAGGCCTGTCAATTCATTCATTCGTCTGGCTGCTCGTCCAGTTGGAGCGGCTAGGAGGACAGGGCATTCTTCTCGGTTGCGCGTCAGGTCAATCTTATGCAAGATGGCATAGACCGCGATAATACCGTTGATAACCGTTGTCTTTCCAGTTCCTGGTCCGCCTGTCAGAATGAATAGTGGATTGGTAATGGCTTGGACAATGGCTTCTTTTTGAATGTCATCGTAGGTAAGGGAGGACATACTTTCCAGCTCTGCTATGGCAGCCTCAACGTCTGCGCGTGGGAAGGGCTTGAAGCCATTTTTTCCCATCAGGCGGGTCAAGTTTTTATGGATACCATGTTCGGCAAAGTAGAGGCTGTTGTCAAAAATCTTTGTGCCTTCTTGCTGTACCTTGTCGTCTGCAATCAGTCCCGTCAACTCGTGGGCAACAGCAGCGGGGTCCAGTTCTGTATGGCGGGATTTTTCCAGCAGTTCAAGAGTTGCTTCCAGCAAGTCTCTGGCCTCCACATAGGTATCGCCTGTTTCCATGGAGCGATGAATGAGGCTAAAGAGCATACCTGCCCGAAAGCGTTGGGGGGAATCGCTGGCAATTCCCAGGTTTTCCGCAATCCTATCGGCAATGGTGAAGCCGAGGCCCTGGACATCTTCGACCAGTTGATAGGGATTTTCTTCAATAATCTGAAGTGTTTTTTCCTTATACTGGTCTTGGATTTGAAAGGCCAATTTATTGGGAATGCCATACTCGGCTAGTTTTGCCAAGATTAGCTCGGTTCCATAATTGAGGCGGAGTTTCTCCACAAATGCCTGCATGTTCTTGCTGGATAGGCCTGTGATTTGGGTTAGTTTTTCAGGTTCAGCTAAAATCTTATCAATGGTATCCTCGCCATAGAGCTCAACGATTTTTTCAGCTGTTTTACGTCCAATTCCCTTGAAATGGTCGCTGGAGAAATACTTGACAAGTCCGGCAGAAGTGGGCTTGCTGCGTTCGTAACGCGAAATTTGCAGCTGCTGACCATACTTGGGATGGGTGACCAGATTGCCATAGAAACGATAGTCTTCTCCTTCAATGACATCGGCAATCGTTCCGGTCACAATAATTTCGTAGTCATCATAGTCTGCGTCTGTCTCCTCAATTTCAAGGAGAAGGATTTTATAAAAATTACTAGGATTTTCAAAAATAATCCGGTCAATAGTACCGGTAAAATAAACTTCATTCATAGAAAATAGTTCCTAAAATAGTGAAAAAAGAAGTTTGGAACGGATTGCTCCAAACTTGTTTGTATTAATCGACAGTCCCAATACGGTTGAGAGGCCACATGCGAAAGACAACTTCTCCTTTGATGTTTTCACGGGAAAATGTTCCTACACTACGACTATCTAGTGAGACAAGGCGGTCATCTCCCATCAGGTAGTATTGTCCTTCTGGGACTGTCACGGTAAAGTCTACGTAACCATTGGCATCTTGTGTGAAAGCTTCAGCAGATTGGGCCACAGCTTGGAATTGTTTGTTGTAAGAATAGACTTCTTGAAGTTTATCTTTCTGGAATGCGGCTAGATATTCATCTAAGTAAGGCTCGTCCACTTTTTGGTCGTTAACATAGAGGACATCGTTTTCGTAGCGAATGGTGTCACCTGGCATACCAATCACACGTTTGACAATCAGTTTTTCCTTGCCGTCGTTGTCTGTCTCACTGGCTACAACAATATCAAAGCGGTCGATAGAGGTTGTTTTTAGCATGATGAGTTTTTCTTGGTGTTGAAGCGTTGGGTCCATGGAATGGCCATCGACAGATACAGGATCCCAGATAAAGTAACGACTGGCAAAAAAAGCTGTCATAAACAGTAAAAAGATGCCCCATTCAGCTAAGAAGGTGACTAGTGGTGAGCGTTTTGTTTTTTGGATTGCTCCCATATTTTTTCCTCATTTCAATAATTTTTGTGCTTTTTGCGTATTGGCAAAGTGGAGTTTGGCAGTTTGGTTGAGACCAGCCATACCATATTGTTTTAAGATGCTTGCTGCGACTTGGTCGGATTTACTGCCTGCACCAGACGGTAGATTCATCCCAACTAGTTGACCAAGCTGGACAAGATTTTCTAAAAACATAGCTCTAGCAATAATAGAAGATACTGCCACAGCCAGATACTTGCCTTCAGCCTTTTCTTCCAGAGTGACGGGGTTGGCAAATTGGTTGGCTTCCTTCTTCAAGTACTTTTGATAGTTTTGACTGGAAGTGAAGGCATCAATAACAATCTTCTCAGGCTGGACACCCTTTTGCAAGAGTAGGAAAATAGCCTGATTGTGTAGGGCGACCTTGACAGACACCGCATTGTAGCCTTGCTCGATGACTTCGTTGTATTTTTTTGGTGACAATAGCAGAGCTTGGTGGGGGATTTTCTCTTTTAAGATAGGGGCGATTTGGCAGATTTTTTGGTCTGTCATTTTCTTGGAATCATCCACACCAAGCGACTTGAGAAAGGCATGGTCTTCTGGGCGGACAAAACTAGCAACGACTGCCAAACCTCCAAAATAAGACCCGTTTCCAACCTCATCTGTACCAATCATGGGCAGGTTTTGACCAGGTATGGTCGTCTGTCCAGACTTTTCTGGCTCATAGCCCCAGAGCCCTGCTTCCTGCTCTGCCATTTCCCCCTGAAAAACGACTTTTCCAGAAGTGTAGATGGACAGGCTGGCACCGGTCAGTTTGAAAAATGCTTCTATGTAAGGATTTTTGCTGGTCTGCCGATAGCGGTCATAGTGAGCCATCATGGCTTGTTTTTGCTGGGCAGATGCCTTTAGTACAACGGTATTCATGTTCTTATTGTAACACAAATGCTAGTTAGAGTGTGCAGAAAAGGGTGGAATTTACTATAATGGTAGAAGAAAGTGAGGTACACTATGGAAGTGCAAATGAAGTATAAATGGGCGACTCTGGGAACAGGTGTCATTGCCAACGAATTGGTTCAGGCCTTGCAGGCTATGGGAGGAAATCTTTATTCGGTAGCCAACCGTACCTATGACAAGGGTGTGGAATTTGCGCAAAAATATGGCATCGAGAAAGTTTATCGAGAAATCGATGAAGTCTTTGAGGATCCTGAAGTAGACATTATCTACATTTCTACGCCTCACAATACCCATATCAATTATTTGAGAAAGGCCTTGAAAGCTGGAAAGCATGTCCTCTGTGAAAAGTCTATTACGCTTAATTCAGAAGAATTAGCAGAAGCCATTCAACTGGCAGAAGAAAATCAGGTTATCTTGGCAGAAGCCATGACCATTTTCCACATGCCAATCTATCGTCAGTTGAGCCAAGTGGTTGCCAGTGGCAAGCTTGGAGATTTGAAAATGATTCAGATGAACTTTGGTAGCTACAAGGAATACGATATGACCAACCGCTTTTTCAATAAAAACTTGGCAGGCGGTGCCCTTTTGGATATTGGTGTCTACGCTCTGTCCTTTGTACGTTGGTTTATGACGGAAAAGCCAAGCCAGGTTTTGTCCCAGGTTAAATTGGCTCCGACAGGTGTGGACGAGCAGGTAGGGATTTTGCTCAGCAATGATGCAGGAGAAATGGCGACCATCGCCCTGACCCTCCATGCCAAGCAGCCAAAACGTGGAACGATTGCCTACGACAAGGGATACATCGAACTCTACGAGTACCCACGTGGTCAGAAAGCAGTCATTACCTACACAGAAGATGGTAGCCAAGAGGTAATCGAAGCAGGCGAGACAGTCAAGGCTCTTTCTTATGAAGTGGCGGATATGGAAAAAGCTGTCGCAGGCATCGAAAACACCATGCATCTAGCCTACACCCAAGATGTCATGGAAATCATGACCCAACTCCGTAAAGAATGGGGCTTGGTTTATCCTGAAGAAATGTAGGATTTTGACTAATCCGAAAATAGAAATGAGAGTGAGTTAGTAGCCAATTGTTGGATTACTGCCTTACTCTTATTTTTTTTACTTATAGTCTTCGAAAATCCAGACGTTGTTGACTTGATTTGATGAACTTTTGTTCTATCTGCATCTGCGTCTCCGAGTCTGTTTTTGATTTTCATTGAGTATTATCTAATAATATGACAGTCAGATGACATTTATATTGATTGTGTGACAGAAAAGTCCTAAGATTACATAGTGGAGACAGTTTATTTAAAAGAACGGTTGAAGGCTTGTTTTTCAGATTTAATTTAGGTAAGATAGAACTATCTCAAAAATAAAGAAGGAATAAGATTATGAAACGTAAGAGAACAAATAAACCACAACATATGCGTCGCAAGAGAAAAACACCTATCATGAAAAACAATAAGAAGATGTTATACGCATCTTCATTGGCTCTTTCCCTCTTTAGTACAGGGATGATTTCGACAAATGTTTTAGCCATCGAATGGGCTCCACGTACTGTTTCTGAAATTAGCCCAGAAATTGTACAAGAAGAAGGAAAGATGACCTATACTGTTCAGTATGGAGATACCTTATCTGCCATCGCCTTAGCTATGAATATTGATATGGACTTGCTGGCGAAAATAAATCAAATTGCAGATGTCAACTTGATTTTCCCTGATACGGTACTGACGACGACTGTTGACCAAAACAATCAAGTGACTCAGGTTGAGATTGAAGCTCCTGTTCAGGGAAACACAAATGAGACCGTTCAGGCAACTGTTGACCTAACAACCAATCAAGTAACGGTTGAGGATACGGTTGTTCCCTTGGATCAAATTTCATCAGTTACCGACTCAGCGCCCGTAGAGGAAGTTGTAGAACAGCCTGTAGCAGAAGCACCTGTAGAGGAAGTTGTAGAGCAACCTGTAGTAGAAGCGCCTGTGGAGGAAGTTGTAGAGCAGCCTGTAGTAGAAGCACCCGTAGAGGAAGTTGTAGAACAGCCTGTAGCAGAAGCGCCTGTAGAGGAAGTTGTAGAGCAACCTGTGGTTGAGGCACCTGTAGAGGAAGTTGTAGAGCAGCCTGTAGCAGAAGCACCTGTAGAACAGCCTGTAGTTGAAACTCCACAAGTGACAGCCCTATCAACTACTACAACAAGTACAAGTGCTTATGATGTCGGTTTGCAACCTCAGGTAGCAGCTTTCCGCGCAGAAGTAGCTAATGCCTTCGGTATTACTTCTTTCTCAGGTTACCGTCCTGGTGATTCTGGCGACCATGGTAAGGGATTGGCAATTGACTTTATGGTGCCTGAGAGCTCAGCTCTAGGAGATCAAGTGGCGGCTTATGCAGTTGCAAACTTAGCTTCTAAAAATATCAACTACATCATTTGGAAACAGCGCTTCTATGCGCCGTATGACAGTATCTATGGTCCAGCCTATACATGGAATCTGATGCCAGACCGTGGTAGCATTACAGAAAACCACTACGATCATGTGCATGTATCTTTTAATTAGACTTACAAAAATAACCGTTTCAGCCTTATCTGAAACGGTTATTTCTTTATATGTAGTAATATAGTCGAATGAATTAATACTCTTCGAAAATTAAAATTATCCGTTGTCAAGAGCCTTGATGAGTGAAAAGCTCCAGTGGAGGTTTTCAGCCTGTTACCTTGAGTACGGCAAGCCGAAAGTGACGATGTATCAAAGTTAATTCAAATGACTACAAAAGAAGAAACAGCCATCTCCCCCCAGATAGCTGTTTCGTGCGCAAATCACAGTATAAAATATATTCCTAAAAGAAACCTTAAACCAAGAACTTGCCTTCACAAGTAACATACTGAGCTGTGAAGGCAGGTTCTAATTTTAGGAAAATTAAAATTGACATGTAGAGTGTTGTTTTCGGATGCTTTGTCGTTTATTTAACTTGAATCGCCAATGCTTGGTAAGGTTTGAGAATGATTTTTTTGCCTAGTTTGTTGTCAGGATAGTTGCTGATGAGGACTTGACCGTGGGCGTAGTCATCTGTCAGGTCTAGTTCAACCTCTTCTGCGAAGAAATTGTTGAGAACTAGTAGTTTTTCACCGTTCAGCAAGCGTTCAAAGGCGTAGACTTTCTGGCTATCCTTGTAGGCTGCCTTGTAATCCCCTTCTGAGATGAGGGGGAGTTCTTTTCGGAGTCGAATCAACTCTTGATAGAAGGTAAAGATTGGGCCTGTTTTTTCATTTTCAACGTTAATCGTTTGGTAGGATTTGCCAGCCTTTAGCCAAGGGGCGCCTGTTGAGAAGCCTGCATTGTCAGAAGCATCCCATTGCATCGGGGTGCGGGAATTGTCACGGGACTTGGCCTGGATAATCTTGAAGGCCTGCTCAGGTGTGTGACCTTGGTCCAAGAGCATCTGGTAGGCATTGATAGACTCCACATCGACATAGTCGTCCATGCTATCGTAGTCGGGGTCAATCATGCCGATTTCCTCGCCCATGTAAATGTAAGGCGTGCCGCGTGACAGGTGGATAGAAGCGGTCAGCATGGTTGCTCCTTCCTTGCGGAAATTCTCCACATCAACAAAGCGGTTGAGGGCACGAGGTTGGTCGTGGTTGTTGTAGAACAAGGCATTCCAGCCATTTCCAGCTGACATCTCCTCGCCCCAAGTGTGGAAGAGGCGTTTGAGTTCCTCAAAGTCAAAGTCCATAATGGTCCATTTTTGACCGTCCTTGTAGTCCACTTTCAAGTGATGGAAGTTGAAGGCCATGGACAATTCTTCCCGCTCAGGAGCTGTGTAGAGAATACAGTTTTCAATGGTGGTGGCAGACATTTCCCCAACGGTCATGAAGCCTTTTTCGCTACCAAAAGTAGCATTGTTCATCATCTTGAGGTAGTCGTGGGTAATCGGACGGTCGGTGTAGGCTGGCTTGCCATCGTTGATTGGGCAATCTTCTAGGACTTCATCCTTGCCGATAAGGTTGATAACGTCGAAGCGGAAGCCCTTGACACCCTTGTCTTTCCAGAAGTTGACCACCTTGAAGAGTTCGTCGCGAACATGCGGATTTCGCCAATTGAGGTCGGCTTGGGTCACATCAAAGAGGTGGAGGTAATATTTCCCGGTGTCGCCAAAGGGTGCCCAGGCATTGCCGCCGAACTTGGAAACCCAGTCAGTTGGCTGATCACGCAGGATAAAGAAATCCTGGTAGTATTTGTCGCCAGCTAGGGCCTTTTGGAACCATTCGTGGTCTGTCGAGCAGTGGTTGAGGACCATGTCCAACATGAATTCGATACCTAATTCTTTGCCGACAGCCACCATTTCTTCAAAGTCAGCCATGGTGCCAAAATCAGGATTGACAGCTGTATAGTCAGAAATGTCATAGCCGTTGTCCCGTTGAGGGCTTGGGTAGAAGGGATTGAGCCAAATCATATCAATGCCTAGCTCTTTTAGATATGGAAGTTTTTCAATAATCCCACGCAGGTCGCCGACACCATTTCCAGTTGTATCCTTGTAAGATTTTGGGTAGATTTGATAAACAACCTTTCGTTTGTCTATTGTCATTTTGCTCTCTCTTTCTTAATTTTTTCCTTCTTGCATAAGCAATGATAGGGAGTGGGAAAGAACTCGACTAAGTCAAAAAGAGTTCGTCTTCCCACCCCCGCACAGTTGATTAGGTCAGATTTGGAGTGTGAAACACGAACAAATCTGCCAATCAACCACTGCGCTGAGATGTTGACACGAACACTGAGAAGTGGGCCAGGGCTTTTTGCCCAGCCTCCTAGAACATTAATTCTTTGTAACTGTCAGAATAGCTTCGCCTTGCGAGATGGCACGAGGAAGATTTCCGATAACTTGAGTGTCAAAGTCAGTTTGGTTGGTCACGATAACTGGTGTTTCAGCAACAAGACCAGCAGCCTTGATGACATCGATGTCAAAGCTAATCAATTTATCACCAGCTTTTACCTTGTCACCTTGTTTGACGTGAGCTGTGAAGCCTTTGCCTTCCAATCCAACAGTATCCATACCAATGTGCATAAGGAGCTCAACTCCGTTTGCAGCAGTGATACCAACAGCATGGTTGGTTGGGAAGAGGACAGATACTTCACCATCGACTGGAGCAACCAAGACACCTTCGCTCGGGTCAATAAGGACACCTTGTCCCATGACACCTGATGCAAATACAGGGTCAGTAGCTTGTGACAATTCTTTGGCTTGACCAGTAAGTGGGCTGATCAATTCGATAGCAGCGCCAGTTTCAACAACTGCTTCAGTTGGGGCTACAACTTCTTCAACAGTTTCTTCTTTTTTTGAAAATGCACCTGTACGTTTGAAAACAGCTGTCAAAATCATTGGGACAACAATCGCAACAATCATTGTCATAAAGAATGCACCCCAGTATTCAGCCTTGATAGACAAGATACCTGGAAGACCGCCGATACCGATAGAAGCTGCTTGGATGTTGAAGGTTACAGAAAGTAAGCCAGCGATACTTGAACCAATCATAGCAGCTACGAATGGGTAAATGTATTTTACGTTGACACCAAAGAGGGCTGGCTCAGTAACACCTAAGTAGGCAGAAATAGTTGCAGGAAGTGAAACCTGAGCTTCTTTTTCATTGTGACGGTTCATGAGGAAGTAGGCAAATACTGCTGAACCTTGAGCAATGTTAGAAAGAGCAATCATTGGCCAGAGACCAGTTCCACCAGCATCCGCGATCAATTGCGTATCGATAGCGTTTGTCATGTGGTGAAGACCAGTGATAACGAACGGTGCATAGAGGGCACCGAATACCGCACCGAAGAGCCATTTCAATGGGCCAGTCAAACCTGCCAATACGATGGTTGACAACCATTGACCGATTGTCCAGCCGATAGGACCAAGGACAGTGTGAGCCAGGATAATAGCTGGAAGAAGTGATAGGAATGGTACGAAGATCATTGAGACCACTTCTGGAACAACCTTACGCCAGAAGATTTCTAGGTAAGACAGTGCCAAACCTGCAAGAAGGGCAGGGATAACTTGCGCTTGATAACCGATTGCGTTTAGCTGGAAGAAACCAAAGTTCCAGAATTTCAAAGTCCCTTCTGCTGATGAACTGGCATACTCATAAGCATTGGTCAACTGCGGAGATACCAAACAGATACCGAGGACGATACCAAGGATTTGTGAAGTTCCCATCTTACGAGATACAGACCAAGTGATACCTACTGGCAAGAAGTGGAAGATGGCTTCACCTGGCAACCAGAGGAAGTGATTGACACCATTCCAGAAAGGAGAAACCTGAACGATAGTGTTCCATACAGGGTTACCATCAGCATCGAAGACCAACTGCCCATCTTTCATAGCTTGTCCAAGCCATTCCATCTGAACACCTTCCAAGACGTTACGGAAACCGAGAATCAAACCGCCGACGATAAGGGCAGGAATGATCGGTGTGAAGATTTCCGCCAGCATGGTCATGACACGTTGGATGGCATTTTGGTTACTTTTAGCGGCTGACTTTGCAGCTTCTTTTGATACGCCTTCGATACCAGACACAGCTGTAAAGTCATTGTAGAAGATTGGTACATCGTTACCGATGATGACTTGGAATTGACCAGCGTTTGTAAAGGTTCCTTTTACTGCTGGAATATCTTCGATGACTTTTACGTTTGCTTTTTTCTCATCTGCAAGAACAAAGCGCATGCGCGTTGCACAGTGTGTTACTGCATTGACATTCTCTTTTCCGCCAATAGCTTCTAGGAGCTGTTTGGCTTCTTTTTCAAATTTTCCCATATATTTTTCCTTCTAGACGGCTTATGGAATCCGTCACCCTATATTTTTTAGACATCTCTCAAAAGTATGTCTTTTTTATAATTTGTACGGACAAATTCCTTTTGTGTTATCATTGTATCCGATTTCAAAAAATAATGCAAGCGTTTTTGCTTAGTTTTTTTAATTTTGAAATGAATTTTGTTATAATGTTGATAGTTGTATGTTATTTGACAGATGAATTTGCGAGG
The DNA here is from genome assembly GCF_044427445.1 of Streptococcus sp. 2020WUSS084. Classification (NCBI taxonomy): domain Bacteria; kingdom Bacillati; phylum Bacillota; class Bacilli; order Lactobacillales; family Streptococcaceae; genus Streptococcus; species Streptococcus sp. 2020WUSS084. The sequence continues at coordinate 63,315 of NZ_JAOTGC010000006.1, forward strand.
AAATGATGAAAAAATACCAAGAAATTTATAATGACTTAAAAGAAAAAATACGGACAAATGTTTATCCGGCAGAAAGCTCCCTACCGACAGAACAACAGCTTCAGGAACTCTATGGTGTTAGTCGTGATACGGTTCGTAAGGCGTTGGCGATTTTGACTGAGGGAGGTTTGATTCAAAAAGTGCAAGGGCGAGGTTCAATGGTCCTTAAGCAAGAAATTCTCAATTTCCCAGTTTCAGGTTTAACTTCCTATCAGGAATTGACAAATGTTCTCCAGCTTTCTACCAAGACAGATGTTGTCAGCTTAGATATGATTACCGTTAATAGTAGCCTTTCGCATTTGACAGGCTTTGAGCCGTATAGCAAGGTGTGGAAAGTTGTCCGTACACGTTCGATTGACGGCAAGGTCTCCGTTGTGGATACAGATTATCTTGCTGTCGATGTCGTGCCAGAGTTGACAACTGCTATTGCTGAAAAATCCATATACGAATACCTAGAAAATAAGTTAGGCCTTGATATTGCTTATGCACAAAAAGAGATTACGGTAGAGCCGACCAATCGAGAAGAGCGTGAGCTAATGCAATCGAAGGATGATTATTTGGTCTTGATTAAATCTCGTGTCTATCTCGGTGATACCCAGCAATTCCAATATACAGAAAGCAAGCATAAAATTGATAAATTCCGCTTTGTAGATTTTGCTCGTAGAAAGCATTCTTTATAGGAGAGATTAGCCAAATCAAGTTTTTTACGCTATAATAGATAGAAGAAGAGGTAAGATATGGCAAACTTAAATCGATATAAATTTACATTTGGCGAGAAGCAATTAACCTTGACAACTGAGCATGATAATTTATTCATGGAAGAGATTGAGCGTATTGCACAGGAAAAATACCAAGCCATCAAAGAAAAGATGCCGACGGCGGACCCTGAAACCCTCGCACTTTTGTTGGCAATCAATGCTCTATCCGTTCAACTAACGCGCGAGATGGCATTTGAACAAAAGGAACAAGAACTTGCAAGCGTCAAAGAAAAGGTCTTGAAAAAGAATGTGACCTTGATTGACTTAGATGAGCTTGAGGACAAGGTATGATTTCATTAGCAATTATTCTCATTTTGGCATGGAGTTTCTACATTGGCTACAGCCGTGGTCTAGTTCTACAGGCGTTTTATAGCATGGGAAGTATTATTGCTCTGGTGGTTGCGACGGCTACTTATAAAAAATTGGCATCCTTCCTTTATCTCTGGGTGCCATTTGCCAATGCTACTCAGGGGAGCTCCAACTATTATTTTGATGAGAAATATCTCTTTGACCTAGATATGGTATTTTATGCGGGATTGGCCTTTCTTTTGATATACGTCTTGGTTTATGCTATTGTGCGTTTCATAGGAATATTTGTCCATCTATTAGAGGCTTTTAATCCTGATACAAAAACGACCAATCTCATAAGCGGCGCCTTGGCTGTCTTGGTGACTTTTATTTCTCTTCAGATTGTCATGGTCTTGCTATCAACTATTCCGTTAGCGATGATTCAAGATAAATTGCACAGTAGTTTTCTTGCCAACATCATGATTCAGTACACACCATTCACTAGTAGCTTTTTAAAATCTCTCTGGTTGAGTAATATAGCAGGGTAAGGGAGACCTTATCCTTTTTATCGTCATTTATAATACTCTTCGAAAATCAAAATAGGACGTTGTTGATTTGATGAGTGAAAGGATCCAGTGGATCTTTTCAGCCTGTTCCCTTGAAATATAAAAGGAACAGAGTTCTATCTGCATCAGAGCGAAACGAACTACGTTCGCCTATTTCCAACCTCTAAAGGTTCCCCGAACCTTTGGAGCAAGTCTGATTTTGATTTTCATTAAGTATTAGTTGACTGTTATACTTTTAATATAAGAGACTGGGAAAGACTATATTTTTATCTTATTATTGTTTTGATAATGAGATAAAGCTAAGGAAAAAACTAAGTAGGAACATATGAATAATAAAATTATTGAAACCCTTGAATTTCACAAGGTAAGACAAAAAATTGAGCCCTATCTCTTGACGGAACAGGGCTTTGAAGAATTACGACAGTTGGAGCCCATGGTGGAAGTCCACCGTATCCAACAGGCCTTCGACGAGTTGACAGACATAGCGCAGATTTTTGTGGAAAATCCCTATTTCAGTCTGTCAGCTACTAGCGACATCGGTCCAGCCATGCGTCGTTTGGAATTGGATACAGACCTCAATATCGCTGAGCTATTAGCTGTTAAAAAGGTCTTGGAAGTTTCTAAATCTCTCTTGGATTTTTATGGAAATCTGGAAAATGTCAGCCTGAGCCAGCTGGATAAACTCTTTGAGAAGATTGAGCTTTTTCCACATTTACAAGGCTCCCTCCAGTCCATCAATGATGCTGGTTTTGTAGAGGACTTTGCTTCTGAAAAACTAGCCCGTATTCGAAGAAAAATCCGTGAAGCTGAAGAGCAAGTTCGTCAGGTCATGCAGGATATTTTGAAGACCAAGGGCGACATGCTGTCCGATAGCATTTTGGCAAGTCGTAATGGGCGAAATGTCCTTCCTGTCAAAAATACCTATCGCAATAAGATTGCAGGGGTTGTCCATGACATTTCTGCTTCTGGCTCGACTGTGTATATTGAACCGCGGGCAGTGGTGACCCTGAACGAGGAAATCAGTCACCTCCGTGCAGAAGAACGCCACGAGCTCAACCGTATCTTGCAGGAATTGTCGGATATGCTCCGTCCGCATAGTGGCGTGATTCGTAACAATGCCTGGCTTATCGGACATATTGATTTCGTCCGTGCTAAGCATCTCTTTGCGCGTGATCATCAAGCAGTTGTACCCAAACTATCTGAGAAGCAGGATATTGCCCTTCTCAACGTTCGCCATCCGCTCATTGCTGAGCCTGTACCAAATGACCTTTATTTCGGTAGTCAGTTGACGGCTATCGTGATAACAGGTCCCAACACAGGTGGTAAGACCATCATGCTTAAGACCTTGGGATTAACGCACCTTATGGCTCAGTCTGGTTTGCCTATTTTGGCTGATAAGGGCAGTCGGGTAGCTATCTTCAAAGAAATTTTTGCGGATATTGGTGATGAACAGTCGATTGAGCAGAGTTTATCAACCTTCTCCAGTCACATGACCCACACGGTGCAGATTTTAGCGGAGGCGGATCAAGATTCCCTCATTCTCTTTGACGAGTTGGGAGCTGGGACAGATCCGCAGGAGGGTGCGTCTTTGGCAATGGCTATTTTGGATGATCTTCGTCTGCGGGGGATCAAGACCATGGCAACCACCCACTATCCTGAGCTCAAGGCCTACGGGATAGAAACCTCTGGTATTGAAAATGCCAGCATGGAGTTTGATAGCAATAGCCTGCGTCCGACCTATAAGTTTATGCAGGGTGTTCCTGGTCGCTCCAATGCCTTTGAAATTGCCCGCCGTCTTGGTCTATCTGATATTATTATCCAGTCAGCCCAATCTTGGACGGATACAGATAGCGATGTGAACCGCATTATCGAGAAATTGGAAAGTCAGACGGTTGAAAGTCGTCAGCGTCTGGATAAGATTCGTGATGTGGAGCAAGAAAATTACAAGATGAACCGAGCCCTCCGCAAGCTCTATGACGAGCTCAATCGTGAGCGGGAAAATGAGCTCAACAAGGCACGTTTGGAGGCCAAGGAAATTGTAGATATGGCATTGGCAGAAAGCGAGGATATTCTCAAAAATCTCCATGCTGCAGCCAGTCTTAAGCCCCACCAGATCATCGAAGCCAAGGCAGAGCTGAAAAAGTTGGCACCTGAAGTGGTGGATTTGTCTAAGAACAAAGTCTTGAAAAAAGCCAAAATTCAGCGGGAAGCCAAGGTGGGCGATGACATTATCGTCACAGCTTATGGACAACGTGGGACCTTGACCAATCAGCTTAAAGATGGACGTTGGGAAGCTCAGGTTGGCTTGATTAAGATGACCTTGGCCAAAGATGAGTTTGAGTTAGTCAAGACGGAAAAGGCAGAGCAGCCTAAGAAACGCCAGGTTCACACAGTCAAACGTGCCAATGTACGAGGACCAAAAGCCCGCTTAGATCTCCGTGGCAAACGCTACGAAGAGGCAATGATGGAGTTGGATGAATTTATCGACCAAGCCCTTCTCAACAATCTGGCACAAGTCGACATTGTACACGGTATTGGTACAGGGGTTATCCGAGAAGGGGTGACAAAGTACCTTCGCCGAAACAAGCAAGTCAAGGAGTTCGGCTATGCCCCACAAAATGCAGGTGGCTCAGGCTGTACTATTGTGACGTTTAAATAAGGAATTAGCAAGCAAGGATAGAGTCAGTCTATTCTTGCTTTTATATTTATGCGATGTAGGGAATAGGATGGGTCAAAAGACAGTTCAAGTACTTACTAGGTTATGCTATACTATACTTATGAGGTAAGAAATACTCTTATTTGATAGGGGTTTATAAAGGAGGTCTAGAATGAAAAAAGTAATGAAGATTATTATCGGCATTTTGTTAGTAATCGGGATTGGAATAGGAGGAATTGGATATATGCAACATAAAGAACATGAAGAAATGGTCGCAATCGCTACTAGTGAAGAGGCTAGAGCTGTTTACGAAAAACACATGAAAGCGAATGACCCAAAAGCGTTAACGGCTGATGGAACTATAAAAACTTATGAAATTGACACTGAAACACTAGAGTATAATCCCATGGGAGGAATGATGGTAAGAGTTTATGTAAATGGAGATGAAGACTTTGGCTTTCATTTTAACCTTTTACAAAATGAAGATGGAAAGTTTAAGTCTGGAAGTTATGTTATCAAATCAAAATTGGCAGATTTATTAGGGAAGTAGTTCATGGTAAAAAAATATGTTAATGAAGATAATCTTCAGATTGCAATGACGGAATACAATAATTTAGGTAAGGGAGATGCTGTAATTACACAATATGATGATATAGTAGGTCGTGTCACCCTCGACTTCGACAATGAAAATGGCAATGGTGAACAGGTTTATGCTGTCGTGAAAGATCCGAATTTGCCCAAAGACCAAGTGTTGGAAGTTACGGTTCTCTTTCGAGGTTCGACTGGACCAAATGAAGTGTTGTCAAAACCTGCAGATGTGTGGAATGACTGGGTTGAAAACGATCTTTTTTTAGGTTTGCGCGTCTTTATATATAAGCATCGCATTTATGCTATACTATGAGGTAAGAAAGCGTCTTGCTTGATAGGATTTCATAAAGGAGGTCTAAGATGAAAACAGTTGTCAAAATACTAGTTGGCGTTATTGCCGCTATAGCACTTGGAATAGGAGGATTTAAGCTGATGCAAAAAATTGAGCACGACCAGATGGTAGAGATTGTGAAGAGTGAGGAAGTGAGGGAAATGGTTGAGGAGAGGTTAATTTCTTATGACGCTAAAGCGTTAACTGAAGAAGGAATAATAAGGTCCTACTCCATTGACAATGTCTCAATTCACCACAATCCAATGGGAGGGATAAATTTTTCCGTATATTTGAATAACGATGACAATCTCTATATAAATTATAGGATTGAAAAAAGAAAGGATGGCATTGTTAAGCTGGCTGGAGGCGGAAAGTCATCCGATTTAACTAAGTTATTAGGTGAAGAAGCAAATGAATAATTCAAAAATAAAAATAAATTTAACTGATTTTGATAGACAACAGGTAGCATATGAAGAATATACTCCATATTTAAAAGGTGATGAAGTTGTAATCACAAATTTTTTTGACGAGGAAGTTTCCATCGGCACAGTCCGTAAGGTACTCAAAGATGCAACAGGTTTGGATGGTTATGTGGTTGAAGAGCCTGACGGCAATGTGATAGTCTTGTTCCAAGGTTCTAAAGGTCCAGGGAAGGAAGGCTCTGCAGCAGATTGGCTGGATAATGATTTGCCTATGGCGCACAATATTATATCTAATAAGTCAGAAGTGACGCCCCAACTTCAGTCTGCATCCAGAACTCTGAACCAGGTCCTGAAGGACTACCCTAATGCTCAAATTACAGTCTACGGTCACTCGTTAGGCTCAATGAATGCTCAATATGCTCTGGCCACTGTTTCAGATATTGACCGCATTGCTGGGGCTTATATCTATAACGGACCAAATGTTTATCCTGCTTTGACGGAAGAAGAAAAAGCCAGAGTGAATGCTCTAAAATACCGTATTCATAATTACATTGATCAAAAGGATTTCGTTCCTATTGGCTATTCAGGGAAAGATGCTCCCGGCTATAAATCACCTGCAGGAACGAGTGAGGGGGCAATCGGCATAGTCTATCGTGTGGACAGCAAGACTAATCTCAATCCTATTGATCAACACGTGTGGGGTGGTTATCAATGGAACACCGATGGCAGCCTAAAAGTAAAGGAAGGTTCTTCAAAACTAGAACAACATTATTCCAATGCTCTCCACCACGTCTCGTCGGAAATGTACCACTATGCTACTTTAAAAGCAACCCTATCCCGTGGTGTCTTCAGTTCGCGTGAAACCATCTATCTGGACAGCGAACAAGCCTGCATCCTGGCTCAAGGACTGGTTAAGGTTGCGGAAACTACTCACCAAACACTCGAAAAAGAGACCACTTCCACCCTTACAGAAGTAAATGAAGTCTACAGTAGCTTAGGAAATGTCCCTTTTGGCTTCATTTTGAGTCCTGATGAAGTGAGACAGGCCTACAGCAGTGCAGGTGTTGACTATCATAGCCTGGTAGGAGATAGCACCAATCAAGTCGAGAAGTTTATCACTCGCTCCAATCAACTCAAGCAGGACTTAGTGGATTTAGAAAGTCAAATCCAAGCAGGGATCGAGCAGAAAGTAACGGAAGACCAGACGTTAGCACAGAGGATACAAGAATGGACCAATTGAAACTTGTAGCCTCTTCTTATGTATTTAAACCACTAAATTTATGCTATACTATGAGGTAAGAAAGCGTCTTACTTGATAGGATTTCATAAAGGAGGTCTAGGATGAAAAAAGTAATGAAGATCATTGTCGGCATTTTGTTAGTAATCGGGATTGGAATAGGAGGAATTGGATACATGCAACACAAGGAACATGAAAAGATGGTCGCTATTGCTACTAGTGAAGAGGCGAAAAAGGTTTATGAGGATTTCATGAAAAAGAGAGATCCTGATGCCTTTGAACAAGATGGAGTCATTCAATCTTATGAAATTGACACGAACAGTTTAAAATACAATCCTATGGGCGGGTTGATGGTAGACGTATATCTTAATGGTAAACAGAACATATACATCAGTTATAATTTAATTGATAATGGGGACGGAACATACCATTCTGCTTATTATATAGGCTCCCCAGATCTGCTAGAATTTTTAAATGAGGAATATCAATGACTAAAAAATACATAAACGAACCTCGACTTCAGATTGGCATGACTCAGTACAATCAGTATATGATTCAAGGAGCACCTGTTTGGACTCAAAACGGTTCCTTTGTCGGCACAGTCACCCTCGACTTCGACAATGAAAATGGCAATGGTGAACAGGTTTATGCTGTTGTAAAAGATCCAAATTTGCCCAAAGACCAAGTGTTGGAAGTTACGGTTCTCTTTCGAGGCTCGACTGGACCAAATGAAGTGTTGTCAAAACCTGCAGATGTGTGGAATGACTGGGTTGAAAACGATCTTTTTTTAGGTTTGCGCGTCTTTGCCCAAGATCATCCGAACTATACCCAGAACCATGACCATGCGAGTGGACAATTAAAAGCATCTTCGGAAGCTCTAAATACAATAATGGCTACCTACCCAAATGCAAAAGTCAATCTGTACGGCCACTCCCTAGGTTCGATGGATGTACAGTACGCCATTGCTAATTTATCTGACACCGACATTAACCGTTTAGAGAGCGCGTATATCTATAACGGGCCTAATATATACGGCATCCTAGACGACCAACAGAAAGCACGGGTCGACTCCGTCAAAGGGCTGATTCATAATTATGCAGATCCCAAAGACCCTGTCAGTATGGTTGGGCGTGACCTAGACAAAGGAAGTTTAGATTCCGTTGGGATGGTCCACTTCGTGGAAAGTAAGGATATCGATCTTGGCAATCAGCACATGACCTATGGCTATCAGTTAGACTCTTCTGACAATATTAAGGTCCTACAGACTTCTTCCACTGAGGGGGTAAATGCGATCATCATTGAAATAAGTCGTTTCCAACAAATGAAACAAACCCTATCCCGTGGTGGCTTCAGTTCGCGTGAAACCATCTATCTGGACAGCGAACAAGCCCGCATCCTGGCTCAAGGACTGGTTAAGATTGCGGAAACCACTCACCAAACACTCGAAAAAGAGACCACTTCCACCCTTACAGAAGTAAATGAAGTCTATAGTAGCTTAGGAAATGTCCCTTTTGGCTTCATTTTGAGTCCTGATGAAGTGAGACAGGCCTACAGCAGTGCAGGTGTTGACTATCATAGCCTGGTAGGAGATAGCACCAATCAAGTCGAGAAGTTTATCACTCGCTCCAATCAACTCAAGCAGGACTTAGTAGATTTAGAAAGTCAAATCCAAGCAGGGATCGAGCAGAAAGTAACGGAAGACCAGACATTAGCACAGAGGATACAAGAATGGACCAGTACGATAAATTAAAGACAGAGTTAATGAAGAAAGAGTGGGAATGGGAGGATATTGAGAACCAACAACGAAAAGCTCAAAAAGAACTACAAGAACACTATGAAAATGTTGAAGAAACCACTCGAATATTGACTCGAATGTTGGAAGAAAAGTATCAAGAAGTTCTGTTTGAATTGCGACAAGTCGGAGATGAGACAGGAGACTTGCACCAGTTACTCAACAATGGCATGTCCGAATGGCATACCGCAATCGATCAAGAGCGATACAGCTCCATTCACCGATTGGATCAGAAACAAGAGGACTTGGATACCTACTACAAAAACCAGTACCGAAAAATGCAAGATCAGATTGACGAAATTTATACAAAATATCGAGAATAGAAGGGAGAGCCAATGCATCAACTTTATCAAATGTTGCAAGATTTATATACCAAAGCTGACCAGATAGACTACGCGACGATTAATGCTATAGAGAAAGAAATTGAACGTTGGCTGATTTGCTCTATCTATGCTCCACTCAAACTGCGAGAAAAGAATGCAATTTTAAAACAACACAAGAAGAAAGTTCAAACAATTGGAAATGATGGAGAAAATTCCGTAAAATTGATTGCAAACAGTTTTGATACAAGTATAAAAGGCGAGTTTTCAAAAAAGGTACAACAAGTTGTGAAAGAAAAGGCAGAATCTTATCTAGAATTAGGGAATGCAGATTGATACTCAATATGCGGTCAATTTATATAGGATGAATAAAGAGATTTTTATGATTATCAGAAAATATCAAACCAGTGATGAAAAAGGCTGGGTTTACTGTAAGGCACTCAGCTACCTCTTCTCTCCATTCTTTGATGATAGAGAAACAGAGAAGCCCGAACTAATGACAGACGTTTATGATCATCGTGTGGAATGGGTGGCTGAAGTAGACGGACAAATTGTTGGTCTAATCGACATCGATATTTACACTGAGGAGTGCAGCCAGTCTTATATTTACGCACCAAGTAAGCGATCAGCTTATTTTACTAACCTAGCAGTCCACCCTGATTTTCAAGGGCAGGGCATTGCCCAGGCGCTTTTTGAAAAAGCAGAGCAGGAGTTGAGAGAGCAAGGTGTAGAGAAACTAGCCATCTTTACTCGTGAGGATGATGCAGCCAACCATTTATATCAGAAATGGGGTGGTGAGGTAGTCTGTTCGGATTATCTAGTGGTCGGAGCGCCACAAGATGTTCCAACCTTCCGCTTTGGAATTGATTTAGAGCGAGGCAGATTGTCCTTTTCAGATATGGAAGGTCAGCCAGTTCCCTACTATTTGAGAGAAGGTGTTTATGTAGTCAGCGAAGAAGCTGGCTTGGATCTCTTTGACATAGAAGATGTCTACCAAGAATTAACCTATGTGGTGGAATTGACGGAAAAAAGTTGAAGTTTTTCAACTTTTTTCTTTTTTTGTAAATGAATCTGGTACGTGATTCCCCCTCGTCCTCCTGCGGTCTAGTTTAGCTATACCCATTTTTTTACAACTGAAATTCTTATAGGTACGTTTATCTCATGCTTCATCCCGTAGCAAAAATTCGCTTTCTGTTTTTTTTTGGTGTAGAATGATAGTAGAAAAACAGAAACGGAGAAAATTATGGTTCAAGTTATTACAGATGCAAACTTTGAAGTTGAAACACAAGAAGGCGTAGTCCTTGTAGATTTTTGGGCACCATGGTGTGGTCCATGCCGTATGCAAGCACCGATCTTGGAACAATTAGCAGACGAAGTGGACGAAGATGAATTGCGTATTTACAAGATGGATGTTGATGAGAATCCAAACACAGCTCGTCAGTTTGGTATCATGTCTATCCCAACTCTTTTGTTCAAAAAAGATGGACAGGTTGTGAAACAAGTTGCTGGTGTCCACACGAAAAATCAAATCAAAGCTATCTTGGCAGAGATTGGTTAATTGAAAATGAAAGCAAGTGGTGATTGACTACTTGTTTTTTCACAACTGTGAGTCATAAAAAGATATCAGATTGTGAAGGTTGGCACAAGATGTTATAATAACCTTATCATTGTCATTTTAGAAAGGTTAGATATGTCAACTATTAGTTACAAACCATTGAATCTCTATCGTCAGTTTAAAACAGCAGCTCAAGAGTTTCCAAATGTTGCCATTTATTTTGACCAACCCTACGCATCCTTCCCTGAATTAGGATTGGAAAATACTTATCAAACAGTTTTTGAGGCTATTCAAAAAAGAGCTGCTCAATTTGCAGCAGCAGGTATTGGCTATGGGGACAAGGTGGTTCTGTATAAGAGCCCAGCTTTCGACACCTATTTGTTAGCAGTAGCGGTAACGGCATTGGGTGCTGTTCCTGTTATGATTTCCTACCATTTGCCATCTTCGAATTTAGATGTGTTTGCGGAGCGATTGGAAAAGTCTTTCATTGTCTACGACCAAGCAACGGAAGAACGTGTAGCAGGAATGACTCGAACTAATCTGGTCACAAAGGTATTTTTACCCCAAGTCCTAGTGCAAGAAACAGATACATTTGAAGAAAAGCTCCTGCCGGAAGATGTCATTCAATACATGACTCATACTTCAGGGACGACAGGTGTTCCAAAACTAATCTGTCATACAGCACAGACCATGGGCTGGCGAGTAGCTTGGCAACAAACTATTTTTGACAAGATGACGGAGAGAGGCTTGTTGGCCTTCCATATCTCTCCTGTTCATTCACGCTATAATATCGGCGTGTCGTCGGCGATTGGGCTAGGATTCCCCCTCTACCCGCTTTCTTCTGCAAGAAAAGATGATGTTGAACGGGCGCTTGCTCTTCACCGTCCAAGTGCTCTGGAAACCCATCCGAATAACTTTGTCCAATGGGCAAGATTGGCCAAGGAAAAACCAGAGGTCTTTAGTAGCATTCGTTATTACCATTCAACCTTTGATGCTATCAATATTGGTACGCTTCGCGCCTTCTTGGAGGCTTCTAAAGAGCAAAATCCAGTCTTTATGCAGGTTTATGGTCAAAGTGAATGTGGTCCAATGATTTTACGTTACCATCGCTTGGAAAATCTAGGAACAGTTAGCGGACGAGATATGGGGATTGGTCTGGAAGGTTACACAGAAGCACGCATCACAGATGCCCAAGGGAATCCTCTCCCAGCTGGAGAAAACGGACATATCCAGTTCCTGTCAAAAGGCCGTGCTGTGACTTACTACAAAGAAGATGCCCGCTTCCAAGATAATGTGTACGGTACTTGGTGGGATAGTGGTGACTACGGCTGCATGACTCCAGAGGGTACGCTTCTTCTAAAAGACCGTCAGGTTGACCTCATTGAGCACATCGACAGCAACCTTGCCTTGGAAGATTTATTGCTGGATAAATTGGACTTTTTATCAGAAGTCGTGATTATCCGCGATGTCAATGGAGCACCGCAGCCGATTATCGCTCTGGCAGAAGATGCTGAGATGAACTGGGAAGCTTGGTGGGCCATGGTTGCAGACCTACCACTATTGAAAGAGCCCATCTTGATGGCTTATGACGACATTCCACGTACTGCGACTATGAAGGTTCAACGCCTCAAAATGGAAGCAGAAATGAAAGAAAAAAATCTGTAAGAGTGACGAAACCACGCTTGCAGATAAGAAGGAGTTCACATGAAAGAAATTTATCTAGCAGGCGGTTGTTTCTGGGGAATGGAAGGCTACTTTTCCCAGATCGATGGTATTCTTGACACCAGCGTTGGCTATGCCAATGGACAGGTGGAGACGACCAATTATCAACTCCTCAAACAAACAGACCACGCAGAGACGCTCTATCTAGCCTATGATGAGACTCGTATCAATTTGCGGGAAATCCTCCTCTACTATTTCCGCGTCATTGACCCCTTCTCTGTCAATCAGCAGGGACCTGACAAAGGTCGCCAGTATCGGACTGGTATCTATTACACAGATGAGGCAGATTTGCCGACCATCGAGCAGGTCATGATGGAGCAGTCCCAGCTCTTTGGCGGACGCCCCCTAGCCGTTGAAGTGGAGCCACTCGCACATTACATCCCCGCTGAAGATTACCATCAGGATTATCTCAAGAAAAATCCCCAAGGGTACTGCCATATCGATCTTGGGCAGGCAAAGATCCCTCTGATTGATGTTGCAGACTACCAAAAGCCAGACCAGCAAGTCTTAAAAGACAGCTTGACCGACCTCCAGTATCAAGTCACTCAAGAAGCTGCGACGGAAAGACCCTTCGAAAATGAGTTTTGGAATAGTGACCAAGCTGGCATCTACGTCGATATTACGACTGGTGAGCCCCTCTTTCTCTCAACAGACAAATTCGACTCAGGCTGCGGCTGGCCCTCCTTTACCAAACCAATCAGCAAGGAAGTTGCGACTTATTTCCAAGATAAGTCCCACGGCATGAACCGTATTGAAGTCCGCAGTCGGGCTGGTCATGCTCATTTAGGTCATGTCTTTGATGACGGACCGCGTGACAAGGGTGGATTACGTTACTGTATCAACTCAGCAGCCCTTCGTTTCATACCGAGAGAGGAAATGGAAGAAGCAGGATATGGCCTGTTTTTGGAGTTGCTTAAATAAATTTATGAGCGCAGAAAGTCTATTCGCAAAGAATAGGCTTTTTGTGTATTAAAATTGTATGTTCAGAAAGATGATTTTGATATAATAATCTGTATAGAGATTTTTCTTAAGGGACATATATGGAAAGGCTATGAAAATGATTCTTAGTAAACGTTTTAAAAATAGAAGAAAGGAACTTGGCTTTACTCAAAAGGAACTTGCAGAGGGAATTTGTGAGCAGAGTTTGATTAGTCGAGTTGAAAAATTAGGAGTTGCTCCTACATCGGATATATTATTTGCCTTATCACAACGCTTACAGGTGTCTATGGACTATTTTTTTGATGAAAGTGTATCAGATAAAGCGCCTGATATTACGGTATTTAAACGATTGGTGGACAAAGCTTTGTTCACTCGTTCCTATGATCAACTGGCTTATCTTGTAGAGGCAGAGAAGCAGAAAGAAGCTGTTCATTCGCAGGAAAGCAGTGAATATTTAACTTATCTGGCTTGTATAGTGGACTTTCATCATTATCATAAGGAGGATATTGCAATTGGATGTATGGAAGAACTTAGTCGTCGAATCAGTAAGACATCTAGTTTTTATCTTGATGTATACAATAGCTTGGTTAATTTTTATGCCTTGACTTCTCGAGACGAGGCTTTAGATAGTTTGTATGAGGGGATTTCAGAAAAGCTTAGCCACTTGGATATATCAAACACAGAGAGTTTTCATAAGTATATCAAGATTCGCTACAATCAAGCTCACTATCTTTTTAAAAGGAAGAGGCAGTCACAGGCAATTGATGAATTGACAGATCTAATTGAAACATTGCGAGATAAGAAGAGTTGTTATCTTTTAGCAGATACGCTTTGTTTAATCGCAAATGTTGGAGAGGGATTTCTATCAAAAGATGAAATTCTCTCCTACTATCGAGAAGCAGAACACCTTTTCAAATTTTTTGGTCCGCAAAATAGTTACCTCAGCTTGAAAGAATATCTATCGAAAGATATTTAATAACCAAGTATAGATTTTTTATAAAAATAATTAAAATTGGTTGAAAATCAACTGTTAATATGTTAAGATAAAATAAAAAAGCTATATCAACGAATGTTTGAAAACATGTTGATTTTGGTTACGGGTTCTAATGATAGGGAGGTGGTGGAGTCCACCTCCTTTCTGTACAAATGGGGTTCGTTATGAAAAAAGTATTTACTTATTTATCTACTTTTAGCGTCTGTCTCTTCTGTATATGGTTAGTGAGTCTGCAACTTGATTCTTTAGTTTATCATTACTATCCATCGGTTTCCATATTAAGTCGAGGGGAAGAAGTGACCTATGAAGAAGTGTCGGATGCCCTGACAAATTTAGCAGAAAAGGAAAATAGTCTAATTGCTAAGACAATAACAGAAACAGATGATAGTGGGCGAACTACTACCAGTTATGATGTTTTTGGGAAGGGGGAGCTTCCACAGGGCTTGGTCAAAGCGGATAGGTTAGTAGCTAGTCAGGCCAACTTAGCTGAAAATTACTATGTTGTAAAAGGGAATCTGGACATCAAAGTGGTAGAAAACGTCTTACAGTCACTGGGATTGGTGGATAGCTATATTTATAGACCGACCCTATTAAACAGTTTAAGTCTATTTCTTGGTAGGGGAGCTCCGAGCTTAGGCCTTATTATCTTTATACTCACCAATCTTGCATTGACAGTAGTTGGGCAGATTGTCTACTTGCGGTCGGCAGGTATAGAGATGCTTTCAGGGGTGAGGAGTTGGCAGATTGCTAGTCGTTTTTTAAGAGTGGATGGAAGAGATATAGCATTGGCTACAGGAGGAGCGCTTGTTTTTGGATTAATTGCTATTTTAATTTTGGGTTGGGCAATGGTATATTATCGTTTTGTAGCAATCGGTATCGCCTTTTATGCTTGTTTGCTTTTTTTCCTATCTTTATCGACAAGTATTGGATTCATGATTGCATTAAACATTTCTCAGTTACAAAAGCTAATTAAGGGAGCTTTGCCTCTCAAGGCGATTTTTGCTATTTTACTAGTAGGTCAGTGTTTAGCGGTTTGCATCATCTCTATTGGTGCTAGTCGAACGTTGACATATGTTGGAGTTCTCCATACACTAACGATAGGAGAAAAGGCTTGGCAAGAAAGACAAGATGTTTTTAGTCTGTCTTTGAATCGTGAAGCATTCATAGCTGATGAAGCGATGGCCCAGCAACAAAGAATGGCTTGGTCTCGTGTAATTTTGGAATCATATGCGAAAAATAATGTAATGTTAGTCCAGCACCATTTACGGCATAACACAATAAAAGAACATACCATCATTGAATCCAGCAAGGAAATTCCTCTAGAAAGGGTGTTGTATGTGACGCCGAATTATATACAATCAGAAGGTGGCCTGTACGATTTCAATCAGCTGGAAGAGATAAAGCAATTAGGTAAAGGAGAAATTGCATTATTATTACCAAAGAGTTTGCAAAATGATGCGAGTGTTTACCAAGCGTATTTTGAGGACATGGTAGGAAAATTGCTTGCGGATGGAGAAAGATCTATAAGTTTGCATTCAAACGTTTATTACATTTCAGACGAGAAGCGATGGTTCATTTACAATCATACTCCGATAAATTATGAGCAATTTTTACAGGCTCCGTTGATTGTTGTTCTATCACCTGAAAGTTTTGAAGAAACGTCCTATTTTTGGGAAAATGCGTTACCAGATTTTGTATTTTTCAAAGATAAAGAGATGCTGGAACAACTGTTGGACAAATACAATTTACAAAACACAATAGGTAGCTTGTTATCTAGCAAGCAACATTACAACACCCTGAGAAAAAATGTTCAACTTGAAATTCTTATGACCCTATCTCCGACAATCCTTGGAATATTCACTTCCATACTATTGTTCAATACGATGAATCTTCTATACTTTGAGACCTTCAAAAGAGAAATAGCTATCAAGCGGATAGCAGGGATGCGTTTTATCGAATTGCATGGTTCTTATCTAGGAGAACAAGTCGGCTCCGCTCTTATTGGGATGGGTTTGGCAATGTTTATGACAAAGTCAGTTATTGTTAGCCTAGGAGTAGTTGTGGCTTTGTTGATAAATAGTTGGATGTTACTGAACAATCAAGCGAAGAGGGAAGAAAAAATCCAGTTGAGTGTATTAAATGGCAGATAGTTAATGAGGTGAAGTTAGAATGAAAGGAAAATTTGTACTTGTATCGACTATCATTCTAGCCGTCTTTATGATTTGGTTGGGGGTCAGCCAAAAGGAGACTATGCTAGTTCATTATTATCCTTCTGTGACTACCTTGTCGGTATCTGAGGACGTGACTTACTCAGATGTACGACAGCGATTAGAAGACTATTCTCAACAGACGGATAGTGTCATTGCCAGACGAGTGATTGAGCCAAGTAAATCAGGTGGACGTACCTTTTCTTATGATAATTTTAGTCAATCTCCCCTACCAAGAGGACTAGAGGAATTTCAGGAATCAGAAAAGGTGGAGTCTGCACTTTTAACCAAGTATTTTATTTTCCAAGGGAAAGCGACGGTAGAGGAGCTTCGGTCTCTTCTTGTTTCGCTTGGATTTGATGAAGTTCAGATTCGGAAGCCTTCGACTATTGCTACTTTACTAGCATTTCTGACACAAGGTGGTCAATTCTTAGCCGTACTAGTCTTTCTTATTACCTATATGGCTTTGGTCGTGATTGCTAATGTAAGGCAGTTGCGTACAGCAGGTATCCGTTTGATTGCAGGAGATTCACGTTGGCATTTATTTCTACTATCTCTACAGGAAAATGCGAAAGAGATAGCTCTAACTATCCCATTTGCGGTTCTTCCAGCAGTTGGACTGGCCTACCTCATTGGATTAGATGGCTATGCTGTCTACTATCTGGTCGCAGCCTTGGTGGGCTATCATTTCTTGCTTGGTTTGATTGTCCTTTTTTTCGCAGCTACATTTACCTTGGCCATTCGAACCTATCACTTTTTACCCTTGTTAAAAGGGAAGATGCCCCTGCAAGGGATCCTGACCATTATGGTTATGGTACAAATGCTGGCTCTACTGGTGGTGTCATTTGGGGTGGCTCAAACCGTCTATTATTCAGGGATTTGGCAGGAATATCAAGCAGGTGCCCAGCAGTGGGAGAATGAAGGGGATTACTATAGTTTAGCTTGGAATATTTCTGCGGATGGTCGCTCAGGACTAAATTCGCCTGAAAATTGGTATCCTTTACTAAGGCAAGCTTTGGAGGAAGACGGCGCACTCTTTGTCAAAAGTAATTTGAATGCCTATTTAATGGGCTCCCAACTGGAAGATGGGACACGCCTTGACAGCTACCATCCAGCTGGAAACACCCTCTACGTTAGTCCAAATTATTTGCAGATACAGGATGTAAACTTAGCAGAAGGAGAAGTAGCGCTCCCTTTACAAGAAGGAGAATTTCAACTTCTGTTGCCTGAAAAATTGCGCCCTGAAAGCGATACTTATCTCCATCTTTACCAAGATTATATCAATCGTATGGTTAGACCTGCTAATCAAGCACGCTCAGCTACCATTAAGGGAAAAGTTGCCTATTTAAAAGATGGGCAGAAGCAGTTTATCTACAATCATCGTTCTGGTCAACATGTACAATACCTGACAGACCCTATTTTAGTTGTGCTGGCACCGTCAAGTCTGGGAAAAGAATCTGCCGACTTTTGGTTGAATGAAGTAGATAGCAGTATTTTATTTAAAAACAGAGATAAACTTTTGCGCGAATTGAAGGCAAGAAATCTGTTTCAGTTTGTCAATGAAGTTAAAAGTAGTTCCTCCCTCTTTACGGAACTTTTAGATCGTATTCGGATAGAGACCATTTCAACATCTATGGGTGCCATTTTAGGGATTGTGACATCAATTGTCCTGTTTAATACCATGAATCTTCTATACTTTGAAGAATTTAAACGTGAGATTTTCATCAAGGAAATTGCAGGGATGGATTTTTGGGGCATTCATCAGAAATACCTAACGGTTCAGCTACTGACCCTTTTATTAGCTTTGGGAGCGAGCATAGTAGTAACAGGTCACATTTTTATAAGTAGCATCAGTTTTGCCTTGTTCATGGTCAATGCCCTCTACTTATTGAGGTGGCAGGCGAGGAAAAAAGGAGTTTGGAATATCCGTATTTTGAAAGGAGCCTAGTATGTTTTCTATCCAATCAATTCAAAAGAAATTTGGGAAGCGCAGCTTGTTTTCTGATGTAACGCTAGACTTACAGGCTGGAAAGGTCTATGCCTTGATAGGTGCCAGTGGTAGCGGAAAAACGACCTTTCTGAATATTTTAGCCAAGTTGGAGTCCTATGATGCAGGTGACATTCTCTACAAGGGAAAGGATTTGAAAAAGTTGAAGCCCCATCTCTTTTTTAGGGAGGAATTAGGCTATCTCTTTCAGAATTTTGGTCTTTTAGAAAGTCAGACAATCAGAGAAAATCTGGATTTGGGACTGATTGGTCAGAAATTGTCCAAAGACGAAAGGAAATCGAGGCAGGAAGCGGCACTTGATGCAGTGGGGCTGTCTTATCTGAACCTGTCCCAGCCTATCTATGAACTCTCAGGAGGGGAAGCCCAGCGAGTAGCTCTTGCTAAAGTCATCCTGAAAAATCCTCCATTGATTTTAGCAGATGAGCCGACGGCTGCCTTGGATCCTAAGAGCTCCCAAGAAATTATGGATATTTTGTTATCCTTGAAGAGCCCAGATCGGTTAATTGTGATTGCGACCCATAATCCTTTGATTTGGGAGCGAGCAGACCTTATCATAAAAATGGAAGATTTGTAAAAATTCATACTCTTCGAAAATCAAAATTATCCGTTGTCAACTTACCTTGATGAACTCCAGTTCTATCTTCGGCTTCGTTTCCTAGGCTACTTTTGATTTTCATTGAGTATCAGAAAATATTCTTGATTTTTTCGTGAAATTAGATTAAAATAAAACTAGATAAAACTGAATAACCGGTTGATATTGGGTAGAAGGGAAACTAACTGTTCAATGGACGGAACTCTGGAGAGACCATTTTGGCACCGAAGGGGCAAGGTAGTACTGCTTGGAAAAGTAGAGCTACTGAAACTCTCAGGTAAAAGGACAGAGCGTTGAAAAATAGGCTTTTTCTGTATTTTTCACGTTGATTCTAGAGGTTGAAGTGTTCAGCCTCTTTTTGTTTTTCCGGCAGCTTTATCGGATTAGAAACGCTTAGGAGGAACTATGTTAGAACTATTTAAGGCTATCAACAATCTTGTTTGGGGACCGCCCCTCTTGTTACTATTGGTCGGAACGGGTGTTTATTTCACCCTTCGTTTGGGAGTATTTCAGATTGGCAAATTGCCGACGGCTTTTCGTCTGATTTTCTCCAGCGACCAGTCTGGTCAGGGAGATGTGTCCAGCTTTGCGGCCCTTTGTACAGCTTTGGCAGCGACAGTTGGTACAGGAAATATTGTCGGAGTTGCGACAGCTATTACTACAGGTGGTCCTGGGGCTCTTTTTTGGATGTGGGTTGCGGCCTTTTTCGGGATGGCAACCAAGTATGCGGAAGGATTTTTAGCGATTAAATACCGAACCAAGGATGCCAATGGGCAAGCAGCTGGTGGACCTATGCATTATATCACCTTGGGGATGGGGCAAAAGTGGAAGCCTTTGGCAATTTTCTTTGCTATTTCAGGTGTTTTAGTGGCTCTCTTGGGAATGGGGACATTTTCACAGGTTAATTCGATTGCCTCTTCTATGTCTGCTAGCTTTGGACTAGCTCCCCAGTTGGTCAGCATTGTGACAGCTATTTCAATTGCTTTCTTTATCTTTGGGGGAATTGAAAAAATCTCGGATGTTTCAACCAAAATCGTTCCTTTCATGGCGATTTTATACATTTTGGCAAGTTTGATAGTCTTGGTAGTACACTGGAATGAACTGCTGCCGACACTTGGTTTGGTTCTGAAATCTGCCTTCTCACCTGCAGCAGCAGTAGGTGGCTTTGTAGGGGCAACTGTAAAAGAAGCAATCCAACGTGGTATTGCGCGTGGAGTGTTTTCAAATGAATCTGGTCTAGGTTCGGCGCCTATTGCTGCTGCGGCAGCCAAGTCTGATAATCCAGTTGAGCAGGGCTTGATTTCTATGACGGGTACCTTTATCGATACGATTATTATCTGTACCTTAACAGGTTTGACAATCTTGGTGACAGGTCAGTGGTCTGTCGAAGGATTGGAAGGAGCTCCTCTGACACAGGCAGCTTTTGCAACAGTTTTTGGCAATACAGGATCTATTGCCTTGACGATTAGTTTGGTACTTTTTGCTTTTACAACTATTCTTGGATGGTCTTACTATGGTGAACGCTGTATTGAGTTTCTATTTGGGACCAAGTCTATCTTGCCTTACCGTCTGGTCTTTGTAACCATGGTTGCTCTTGGTGGCTTCCTCAAGCTGGACTTGATTTGGACCATCGCAGATATTGTGAACGGGCTCATGGCACTACCAAACTTGATCGCCTTACTAGCTCTCTCTCCTGTTATCATCAAGGAGACACGCCAGTATTTTGCAAAGAAGAAATAAGATAAAAGTCAGCCACTTGGCTGTCTTTTTGTTCTTTTAAGATGTTTTCTGCTATAATTATCTCATGAATGATTTTATTACCAAGTATTTGTCTCAATTTAATATTGAGGCCATTGTGACAGCAGGTCTAAATAAGGTTTTATCGCTTGTTTTACTCTTTGTTGCATTTTACATTATCAAGAAGATAGCCAAAGCTTCTGTGAAAAAGGTTTTGGTTCCCTCTCTAAAGGTATCTACCCAAGACATTGGTCGTCAGAAGACCATCAGTCGTCTGGTGGAAAGCATCCTAAATTACCTACTCTACTTTATCCTTATCTACTGTATTTTGAGTATCCTCGGTTTACCGGTATCCAGTCTTCTTGCAGGAGCCGGGATTGCTGGGGTAGCTGTTGGGCTGGGCGCACAAGGTTTTCTCTCAGACTTGGTCAATGGATTCTTTATCTTAATTGAACGACAGTTTGACGTCGGAGATGTGGTTAAGTTAACCAACGGGCCCATTACCATTTCAGGAACCATCGTTAGCATGGGAATCCGAACAACACAAGTACGTGATGCAGATGGGACATTGCATTTTATTCCCAATCGCAACATTCTAGTGGTGTCCAATCAGTCAAGAGGGGACATGCGTGCTCAAATCGATATTCCGCTCAAATTTAATACCGATTTGGAACAAGTCTATCGCGTAATAGAAGAGGTCAATTTGAGAGAAATCAGTAATTTTGACCAGATTACAGGTGTGACTGTATTAGGTCCCCAAAACGCTATTTCGGGACAGTTTGTATTTCGTGTTAATCTTTTCGTAGCCAACGGTCAACAGAACAAGATCTATCATCAATTCTTTGGTTTTTATCAAGATGCTCTGCGTCAAGCAGGAATAGATTTACCTTCAAGTGGGCCAACTGTTTTAAAATAAGGAGTTTATTATGCAAACAAAAGATTTTGTCGTTGAAAATGGGCAGATGTATTATAAGAAGAAACCCTTGCACAAACAGCCTCTCTTTTGGACAACCATTGCTGGTGCCATTCTCTCCTTCATCCTAGGAGTAACCTGTTTTATTTTTATGATCGGTCTAAGCGCAGCAAATTTTGATAATTGGGATACAGGTAGTGACGGATACATTGATGAGACTGTGGAATACACGGAGTATCAAGTTGGTGACTCAGTTGATTTTTCTGATGGTCTTCATGTGACAGTAACGTCTATGGGCAAAGACGATAGCGTAGAACTAGTAGATAGCTACTATAGCACAGCTTATGTTGTTGAAATGGAAGTTGAAAATTCGACCGCAAAAGAGCTCTATTTTGATGAATACTATTTCAGTCTCATGGACCCCGTTAGTCAGATTCCCTTTTCCCTGGATTTACGGACCTACGATGTGAATCTAGTCGAAAAGTTGAAGCCAGGAGAGAAAGTACAAGTAAAACTTATCTACGGTATAGATAATGAAACAAACTTTGGTTTTACCTACGAAGATGCCATGTGGACGGAATTAGTCGCAGAAGGTATCTAATCGCTGTAGAAAAAGTTTTAAATACTGCACAATTTTGCGGGTTTATAACGCCCCTTGATTCAGATTGTTCGACTTGATAATCGGCCTATCTGTTATTTTTACATTTTAAAAAGGAGAACATGTTTATCCACTGGTCTCCTCTTTTTTTAACGAAAAACACCCCCAAAATTAGCACGTCAATTTTGGGGGCGTTTTTATTATAGTTTAGTAAACTAAAAGTAAGCTTATACCAAACCTTGGGCAATCATGCTATCCGCAATTTGTTCAAAGGCTGCGATGTTAGCACCTGCAAGGTAGTCTGTACCAAGGTCGTATTTTTCAGCAGTTTCTTTGGCTGTGTTGAAGATGTTGGCCATGATGTCTTTGAGACGTCCATCCACTTCTTCACGAGTCCATGACAAGCGAAGGCTGTTTTGGCTCATTTCAAGGGCAGATACGGCTACACCACCAGCATTGGCTGCTTTTGCAAGGCCGTAAAGAACGCCATTTTCTTTGTAAACTTTGATAGCATCAAGGTCAGATGGCATGTTGGCACCTTCAGCCACACAGTAAACGCCATTTTTCACAAGGGCAGCAGCTTGCTCGCCGTTGATTTCGTTTTGAGTCGCACATGGAAGGGCAATGTCAGCCTTGCCATCGTAGTTCCATACAGAACCTTCGAAGTACTTAGCAGTTGCTTTTTCTGCAGCGTATTCTGTCAAACGAGCGCGGCGTTTTTCTTTGATGTCCACCAAGAGGTCAAAGTCGATACCAGTTTCGTCAATGATGTAACCATTTGAGTCTGACACAGAGATGACTTTTGCACCGAGTTCAGTCGCTTTTTGAACGGCATACTGGGCAACGTTACCAGAACCAGAGATAAGGACAGTTTGGTCTTTGAAGGATTTACCGTTTGCTGCCAACATGTTGTCAGTGAAGTAAACCAAACCGTAACCAGTTGCTTCTGGGCGGATCAATGAACCACCGAAGCCAAGAGGTTTACCAGTTAAGACACCTGCATCAAACTGGCGGAGGCGTTTGTATTGACCGTACATGTAACCAATCTCACGACCACCGACACCGATGTCACCAGCAGGGACGTCAAGTGAAGGTCCGATGTGTTTTTGCAATTCAGTCATGAAGCTTTGGCAGAAGCGCATGATTTCAGCATCAGTTTTTCCTTTAGGATCAAAGTCTGAACCACCTTTACCACCGCCGATTGGAAGACCAGTCAAGACGTTTTTGAAGATTTGTTCAAAACCGAGGAACTTCAAGATGGATTGGTTTACAGTTGGGTGGAAGCGAAGACCGCCTTTGTAAGGACCTACAGCTGAGTTGAACTGAACACGGTAGCCACGGTTGACTTGGACATTTCCATCTTTATCTGTCCATGGAACACGGAAGCTGATGATACGCTCAGGCTCAACGATACGGGCCAAGATGTTTTCTTCGATGTATTCTGGGTGTGCTTCAAAAACAGGCTCAAGTGTAGAGAAGAGCTCTTCTACAGCTTGGAGGAATTCTGTTTCATGTGGGTTGCGGGCTTTGACTGCTTCAAAAGAAGCTTGGATGTAAGCTTTGGCATTTGACATGGGATCACCTGATTTCTTTTTTATTTATTAAATTATCTGACAATTTAATTTATCTGATAATTATTATAGCACCATGATTTTTAAATGTAAAGAAGAAAATGTAAGAATTTTAAAAAAATTAATAAATTTTTATTGCAAAATCCGAACGTTAGTAGTAAATGGAGGAAATCCGTTTGTTTCTTATGATATAATCGAGAAAGAACAACCAATATGGAGGATAATATGGTTTCAACAGCAACGACACTCGGTGGATTTACCTTTGATAATTGTTTGATGAATGCGGCAGGGGTTTGGTGCATGACCAAGGGAGAATTGGATGCGGTTAAGAACTCGAAAGCAGGTACTTTTGTGACAAAAACAGCAACCTTGGACTACCGCGCGGGTAATCCAGAACCACGTTATCAGAATGTTCCGCTTGGTTCTATCAATTCGATGGGCTTGCCAAATCAGGGCTTGGCTTACTATTTGGATTATCTACTAGAATTGCAGGAAACGGAGCCAGAACGCACATTTGTTTTATCTTTAGTTGGAATGTCGCCTAATGAGACTCACGAGATTTTGAGAACTGTAGAAGCCAGTGATTTTAAGGGGGTGACAGAGTTAAATCTTTCTTGTCCCAATATCCCTGGAAAACCGCAGATTGCCTATGATTTTGAAACGACAGAAACCATCTTGCAGGAGGTCTTCACTTACTTTACCAAACCACTCGGTATTAAGTTGCCACCTTATTTCGATATCGTGCATTTTGACCAAGCAGCAACGATTTTCAACCAGTTTCCTTTGAAGTTTGTCAACTGTGTCAATTCGATTGGAAATGGTCTCTATATCAAGGATGAGTCAGTTGTCATCAAGCCTAAAAATGGTTTTGGTGGTATCGGTGGAGAGTATATCAAGCCGACTGCTCTTGCCAATGTCCACGCTTTTTACCAGCGCTTGAAACCGGAGATTCAGATTGTTGGGACTGGTGGCGTCTTGACAGGTCGGGATGCCTTCGAACACATTCTCTGTGGTGCCAGCATGGTTCAAGTTGGAACAACCCTGCAAAAGGAAGGTGTGGCAGCCTTTGAACGCATTACGGCTGAATTGCAGGCCATCATGGCTGAAAAAGGCTACGAGACCATTGAGGATTTTCGTGGCAAGCTACAGCACTTAGATGATTAAAATCATCTGTTGAAGACATAAAAAGAAGCTAACATTGTACCGTTCTCCCAGATAGTCTTTTAGGGAGTTAGGAAGGGATAATGTTAGCTCTTTTTAAATGGTCTGTGAAAATCGACCTGATAATCGTTTGAGGAATGGAATACATAGTCGGAAACATATATTTGTGAGACGGAATTCTGATTTTATTTAGATTTTTTAGCAAAAATGTCGTATACTAATATTAGAACCTCTATTTATAAGTGATGTACTTTTATGGCAGAAATAGTTTTTTGAGGGACTACTGACTGTATTTTGAACAAAGGTTCTTAAGTAGGGAGTATGAGGGTAAATGTATGGAGAAAAGGGCGAACTCTATTCGCAGAAAACGATATGCGTCCTATCGGACAAAGATGCATTTGTTTTTTATTTGTGGCTTAGCGACTATTATATTGGCGATTATTATTGTAAGCGAGCACCTAGTTCCTAGGCTGAATCAGGCATCAGAATCAATGCGCTCAGATAATTCTGTTCGCATCATGGCCCACGGAGATTTACTCTATCACTTGCCTATTCTTCGAGGAGCAGAACAGCCAGATGGAAGTTACGATTTTTCTGAGAATTTTACCTACGTAAAGCCCTGGATAGAACAGGCTGATTTCGCTATCGCAGACTTTGAAGGGACCATTTCCCCAGATGTCGAATTAGCAGGTTACCCACTTTTTAATGCGCCTGCCATTGTCGCCAACAATATCCATGATGCAGGCTACGATTTGGTGGACTTAGCCCACAATCATATTTTGGACTCACATCTTTCTGGATTGGTTTCCACTGTCAATACATTTAGAGATGCAGGTGTGGATACAGTCGGTGTCTACGCTGAAGGCAATCGGGCAACTGCACCACTCTACATTCGGGAAGTCAATGGTATCCGTATAGCGGTTTTAGCCTATGCTTACGGTTTCAATGGGATGGAGGCTTTGCTGAGTCAGGAGGAATATGATGCCTATTTATCGGATTTTGATAAAGAAAAGATGCAGGCAGAGATTGAGCGAGCTGAGAAAGAGGCAGATATTACCATCGTCATGCCTCAGACGGGTGTGGAATATCAGTTGGAGCCTACGGAGGAACAGACCAGTTTGTACCATCAAATGATTGATTGGGGAGCAGACATCGTTCTTGGTGGGCATCCGCATGTAGTCGAGCCCGCAGAGATTATTGAAAAAGATGGTCAGAGAAAATTGATTATCTATTCGATGGGGAATTTCCTGTCCAATCAGCGTATTGAAAGCATGGATGATACACCAAATTCCCAATGGACCGAGCGGGGTGTCTTGATGGATATAAGGATTCAGAAAGAGAATGGGCAGACAAGTATTCGGACAGCCCAAGCGCATCCAACCTGGGTGAATCGTATCTCTCAGGGAACGTATTCACTGGATGGTTATGAGCGTTTTAGCTATCAGACCTATGTATTGGAAGACTGGGTCGCTGGTGGTCGATACTATGGACAATTGGATCTAGATACGCAGGCGCGTGTGGATACAGCCTATCAAGAAATGAAAGACTTTGTCAATTTGGTATGGTGAGGAGAGAGAAGATGACAGTTCGATTAATTGCAATAGAAGTAAGAGTTCGGTAATTGATACAACAGAATATAGAGAAAGCCTTGGAAGTAGTTGTTTCCAAGGCTTTTTATCTATCCTCAGCAGTAGATGGGTCAAAGGGAGAGGTTGAAGGGAAGGATGACTTCTCATTGAGACACCCTTGATTTGTAAATCGTTAAATTTTAGAGAAATATTCCCCTTATTTTTTATTTACCAGTTTATCAAAATGGCTAGTATAGTGTAATTTTAACTTGTCTTCTCCTAAAAGATCGAGCACTTGTATGGCTTGTTTCATTTTTTCAATTCCTTTACCTGATCGCTTAAATTCAAAGTAGCCAGTAGCATAAAGAAAAACAGTTTGTTCATAAAAGTTTAGTTCATTGTCTAATAATTTTTTTATCTCACTAATCAAATAGGAACAATTTGAAAATTTTTCCATATCTATGCTAAGAATGAAACAATTTATAGCTAGCTGAGTAACGATTCGCTTATTGGTTTTATTTAATGAAGAATAGATGTAATTATGTAGCATTTCTTTTGTTAATAGGAAGTAGGAGTCGTAATTAATTGTTCGCACACAGTTACCTAATAAAATGATTTCATAGTAACCCCAGTTTTCAATTTTAAAGAGATAGTCTGTTAGTTGAAGCAACTCTTCATCTGATGGAACAATGTTACTGTCTAGTGTATGTAGAATGGACTTTACCATAGTTCTCACATACGGATTTAAATTATATTTTGAAGAGTTTGAAAGTAATGAGGCTATATTATCTATATTTTGCGATGAATATTGTTTACGAATATACTGCATTAATTTAGCAAATGATTCTGTGTTGGTATAATCACTATCATGAAGAATAAGAAATTCATCTAGAGAAATGTTTAATTTGTCTAAAATATTGATAAGTCGAACACAAGATATTTCTGACTCTCCACGTTCAAAACGAGATATTTGTGATTTAGAAAGATGCTCATCTGCTAGAGAACATAGACTGATTTGTTTTCCTTGTCTTACTTTTCTCAAAGTTTTTCCAAGATGTAATTTCATCTGATTTCCCACTTTCCCAACAAAAAATTGAACTAGTTTTATTTATTGTACAATAAATAAAAACGGAAAGGAAGTCCAAGTATGAAGAAAATATAGCTTTATTTAATGGATATTTATTGACAATGTACACTAAGAATGACGCATTAACGCAAACATCTCATATTGTCATAGGTGGTCTCAATCTTGATGGAGGAGCTCTTTTTGAAGTTGATTTGGGCGAGAGCTATATTATTAGTGCAGACACATCTGGTTTTTTCTTATCGGATGATAGTATATTTGTTTCCTGTGGAGAAATCGTATTCAATATCAATGCTAATTCAGGAAGTATACTTTGGGAACAACGAATATCAGGTATAGCAGGGAGACATTTACCCGTAGTAGATAGTAACAACGTTTATACTACAACTCTGTCAGGGAATATATATTGTATAAATAAAAAATCTGGGGAAATAGATTGGATAATAGAAACAAAAGAAGGTTCAATTGTGGCTCCTCCTAGTATTTTTAGAAAAACTCTTTTGGTTTTAGCTGATTGTTCAATGTACTTTATTGATAAGGTAACAGGTAGAATATATGATCGAAAGGTGATAGGACACTCTCCTTATAGTGCGATTACAATACAAAGTAATTGCATAATTGTGGGCGGTGGCGCGAACCACCAGCACATGGTTTATTACAAGGATATCAAGTATCTGCAGATTACCCTGATGAATTGCTCATAAATCATTTTGAAATAGGAGATATTGTAGAAAATAATGAGTTACAGGTACTGATAAAGGTAGATAGTGATGATATAGAGAATATCAAGATGTTTCCAGCAGTAATATCTCAGAAAGAAATTCTTATAGGTGATAGGATAGGAGAAAGTAAAATATTTTCATTTTTAGTCCCTCTCAAAAATAATAATGTAAAGGGAATGTATTGTGTACCACTTAAGGTTACTTTTAAATCAGGACTAGAGAAAATAGAGCCTATAATTATTGGGTTAAGTTCTAATAATTTATTACCAAGTTCTTTTAAGTTAAATCATTTATATCGGAATATACAGCAATCGGATTATTATAATAGTGGAGCGGCAATTGCTGAATTTTTATTTAGTATTTATGGAAAAGATATGAAACAAGATGAGTTTAGGAAAATCATTGATTATATAAAAGAAAGAAGTAAGTGGAAAGATGCAGATTTTCAAACTTGGAGATTAGTTTTAAAAAGAGCATTGAGTTCGCCAGCAACAACTTTAGAAGAATTTATTATAAATGAAGAGGGGATAGAATGAATAAAAAGCGAACAATAAGTTTTTTTAGACAATTAATTAAAAGTATAGGAATTACTCAAGTTTGTATCTATGTAGGCATCATAGTCATTTTATTCTTATTGATAGGAATCCAGCCTTTTTTAATATCTGAACTTTTTTCATTTACTAAATCAACTATAGATTATACTTATCTATTCTTACTTTTATTATCATTTTTATCTGTATCATTTGTAGCGTTTCCGAAAAATTATATGTTGCAAAAAGTCAGAAAAGTTTCGAAATCTATTGTTTTTAAGGACATATCAGATAAAAGTTATTCTAAGTTCGTTGATATGAATTTAGGAGAAGTTCAAAATTTAGCATCTGAAATTTCATACTCAGCTAGATCGCTACAGTATGAAAGTATTAGTTTTATTTTAAATGTTATATTGATTATCTCTTTGTACGCATTTTCGCTTATAACCTATGATATTTTTATTGGTGGCGTTTATATATTATTTTGTAGTCTTTATCTATGGCTATCTATTGTATTTTCAAAAGATAATGTTCGCCTGATTCAAGATGCGTTGGATTCAACTAGTGAGACCAATTCCTTTTTTGTTGATTATTTTCAAAATGTAGAGGTAATTATTTCTACATTTAGACAATTTTTTGAAACTAAGAAATACGATACAATTTTAAGCAAAGAGCAAAAAACATATTTTAATCTACAAAAAAGGATAGATAGTCATCAGTTATTGTTACAGTTAATTCTATCAGTTATGACTGTTGTCATGATTGTATTAGTATTAAATAAAAGTAGTGATGGTAGTATGGCTTATATCCTAGTCTTAGTTTACTCATCTATTCATATGAACGGATTTGGCAAACAATTTTTATCTGTTTTAGAATCCCTAGATCGATTAGATTTAGCTTTAGATAAAATTGATTTTGGTAGATTAAATAAGGTATCTATATCACATGAGAATACAGATACAGATAGTTTGATTTCTTTAAAAAATGTTCAATTTTCCCATGGTGATAAGAAAATTTTTGATAATTTAACATTCAGCATTCGAAGAGGAAAATTTATTTTAATTAGAGGAAAAAATGGAACGGGAAAGTCAACTTTATTAAAGTTAGTAAAAGGGATGATTACTCCTGATTCTGGAAGCGTTACGCATTATTTATCTTCAGAACAAATAGGGTATTTATCACAAAAGATGACTTTATTTGATCGTACTTTGAAAGAGAACATGATATACCCTTTGGATAAGGTTGATGATGCCTTGTTAATGAACCTAATCGCAGAATTAAAAATGACAACTCTTATTCAAGATGTACATGGATGGTCTGAAAGAAAACCAGGTGATTTTGGGGATAAGTTGTCAGGTGGGGAAAAGCAAAAGATATTGATTGCCAGAGGTATAATCAATCAATATGAAGTTTTATTATTGGATGAAATAGATTCTGCTTTAGATTTAGAAATGCAGACTCAATTAATGACTATTTTAAAAAAATATTACCAAAATAAAACCGTCGTTATGGTAAGTCATAGGAAAATAGAAGAGTCGTTCTTTGATGATATAATTGATATTGAAACGATTAATTGAAATTAGAATAAACATTAGTTGTTCGAGTCAATTTTTTAGTGACTATAAGATTATTCATAGTGGTAATAAAATTATTCGATTGCATTGGTGAAGTTAATTCTCAATACTCACAGGTATGTCCCAAAAGAATAGTTAGATTTTATTGGGGTAGTGATATAGACCACGGAGTAACTTTGGATGAACTAAAAAATTTATTGATAACTAAAGATATTAAGAAATGTCGAAAAAATACACTTTACATTCTTCGGTAGCATTAAAAAGCCTCTCTTAATTTTTGGGGATTATGTTTCATGCTAACTGTGTGGTATAATAAAAGAAATTATACTAGGATTTAAGATGCACACCCTACATGGTTTTTGCACCCCCTTGAAAGGGAAAAGGTTAGATTGTATGATAAAGTTGATTGCAACAGACATGGATGGGACGTTTTTGGACGGAGAAGGGAGCTTTGATCGGCAGCGGTTTGCGGCTATTTTGGCCCAGCTGGCTGAGCGGAAGATTCCCTTTGTCATCGCGAGTGGCAATGGGATTGAGCGGTTGAGGCAACTCTGTGAGGGCTTTGAGGAAGACCTGATATTTGTCGCGGATAATGGTGCCTATATCTATCAAGGGGGAGAGACACGTTTGAGGCGGGGCCTGACCCAGCAGGAGTTGGGCATGGTATTATCCTATTTCAAGGGACAGTGGGCGACCATCTGCCTCATGCTGGCCAATGACCATCATATCTATATGCAGGAGGGGGCGGGTGTTCTCTTTGAAGGGACGGGCCTTCCTATTAAGCCCGAGCAGATGAAGGCCTTCCAGGATAGGGTGGTCCAGCTGGAAGACTTGGCGGCCTATCCGACAGACCAGCCTATCTTTAAGGCGGGCTTCTGGGTGCCAGAAGAGCAGGTGGACGAGCTGGTTGGGGGCTTTAACCGCCAGTACGCAGGTCAGCTGATGGCAGTGACCAGTGGCTATGGCTCGGTGGACATTTTGCCGGCGGGGATCCACAAGGCCTGGGGCCTGGAGCAGGTCTTACAGGACTTGGGAATACAGGCAGAGCAGGTCATGGCTTTTGGAGATTCGGACAATGATTTGGAACTCTTAGCCTATGCTGGGCATTCCTATGCCATGGAAAATGCGACAGACAAGGTCAAGGCAGTAGCCAAGTACCGAGCTCCCAGCCATCTGGAGGCAGGGGTCATGCAGGTCTTGGAAAATTGGTTGTCGGAAACCAAGGGAGAGTAAAAAATCCTTGAGTATTTTTATATATCCTCATGCTCTAGTATAAAAAACAAGGTCTCTCAAGCACTGAGAGCCTTGTTTTAATTTCCCACACTGGTGAATTTTGTCATGCCGTAGCGGAAGAGGCGGTAGTTGATAGCACAGACGATGGTGACAATGAGCGGTAGGGCCAGCCCCCACAGGGAGAGATCCAGAAAGTAGAGGGCTGGGAAATAGGCTGTAAAAGCATAAGGGAAGACAAAAATCAGCAGGATTTGAATGATTTTTGGATAGATATTGAGTGGGTATTGAGCCATCTGATTGAGGGCGAAAATTCCCATAGTCAAAGGAAATGATTCTACAATCCAAAATGCTAGAGCAGTTGGACCGAGCTGAATAGCTGCATAGAGTAGGCCGATACAAATGGCAATAAAGATTAGTAGGGCTAGTTTTCCAAGACTCCATTCCATACCCAGTTCCTTGGAAGCTTGGGCTAGTGCAAGGGAACCGATGAGGGTTGTTCCGATTCCTTGTGGCTGGATTCGTTCACAGATAAGCTGAAAAAGAGGATTGACAGGCATGAGGAGGAGGCGTTCAAATTCGCCTTGTCGGATGTAGCGACTGCCAAACATCCAGAGATTGTCAAAGAATATCAAGTGAATGGAGCGTCCGACGGTGGCTATTCCATAGATAAAGAGCATTTGACCGTAGTTGAAACCAGCGATTTCCTTGATATTTCCAAATAGGATGTTGAGGAAAATCAGGTAGACAATTTGTTCAATCAAAGAGGAGAAAAGCCCGATGAAGAAGTCCACTCGAAAGGACATCTGGGCCATCATGTAGACCTTGATGTTATATAGATAGAGGCTGATATATTTCTTCATGTTAACCTCCAAAAATGACAATACGACGCTTGGCTTGGGACCAAAGAGCGGCGATGAAGCAGGCTAGAATGGGTATCCATATAACTTGCAATCCCAAAGCTCTTAGATCGCTTTCCTGTCCCAATAAAATGGAAACTGGAACGTTAACCGCATAATTATAGGGAAGGAGTTTCAAAAAGTTTTCCACAGCCTGTGGATAGAAGCTGAGTGGCAAAAGCGCCCCAGAGGCTAGATTGAAAAGCCCCATTCGCAGGAGCATAACTCCCCAGGCATTGACCGTAAAAAATGCTAAGAAGCCAAAAGCCATATCCAGTAATTGAACGATAAACATACCGAGGATGGAGCTGACTAGAAAGAGTAAAATAGTTTTTCCGTCAGGTAGATAAAAATCCTGATGAACAAGTATGATACCGATAAATACGATGGCAAACTTTATCAGTTCCAAGAGCTTATTTCCAAGGTCTTTGAAAAAGAGAGCTAGGATAAAGGAATAGGGTCTGAGAAATTCTCCAGCAATGCTTCCTTTTATAATGCTGTAGGATAAATCTTCTCCAAGTGAGAAAGAATTTAAACTGGCTAGTAGATTCGCAAAGATGATATATGTAGTAAAGGTTTGCAGGGTAAAGCCATTGACTTCTGATTGAGTGAAGAAAATGGTTTTCCAGACATAGAGAGCTACCAAAATCTTCACTGCCAGTGAAACGAAGGTCGCTAGAAAGAAAGCCTTATACTGCATAGCATTCATCATGGTCAGGCGGGTCATGTAGAGATATTTACGCATGGATACCCTCCTCATAAATCTGACGGACCATGGTTTCAATTTCCAATTCCTTCATGGTGACATCTTCAATAGCATAATGATTGAAAACTTGCTCAATCACCTGGGCGCTGGTCCAGACCTTGCTTTGGTAGTGGATTTCAAAGTGAAAACCATCTTTACGAATAAATTCCCAGCCTTCTAGTTGCAAGTCTTTTTCAATCGGCTTTTCTGTGGAGAAGAGAATGGTTTTGACTGTGGAAAAGCGTTCTTTGAGGACGGTCAGTGAACCATCGTAGACCTTCTTGCCCTTATCAATGATAAAAATCCGCTCACAGAGGCTTTCGATGTCCTTCATATCATGGGAAGTAATTAAAAAGGTGGTCTGGTATTCTTGATTCATATAGCGGATGAAGGAGCGAATGGTCTCCTTGACGCTGGCATCCAAGCCGATGGTCGGCTCGTCCAAAAAGACAACAGCAGGCTGGTGGATAAAGATAGCCGCAAATTCACAGCGAACCCGTTGGCCGAGTGACAGATTACGGATTGGTTGCTTCATGATGTCTGCCAAGTCCAATAGCTCAATCAAGACAGCCAATCGCTCTTTGAATACCTTGTTTGGAACATCATAAATTTTTGCGTGAAGGATAAAAGATTCTTGGACAGGTAAGTTCCAATCCAAGTGAGATTTTTGTCCAAAGAGAACGCCGATTTGCTTATTGACTTCTTTACGGTGTTCTTGTGGATTGAGTCCATTGATGCGGACGGAACCCTGGTCTGGATAGAGAACACCTGTTAGCATTTTGATGGTGGTGGATTTACCAGAACCGTTGGAGCCGATATAGCCGATGATTTCTCCTTTTCCTACCTGTAAGGAAATGTCTTGAACAGCAGGGATTGACTTTTTCTTTGGCTTGAAAAAGGCCTTGATAGAGCCTTTTAGACCGACTTCCTTATCAATGATTGAATAGGTTTTTGAAAGATGTTCTGCCTGAATCATATCATAATCTCCTGTTTGAAAACGTTTGCGTAAGATAAGGCTATTATAACATATTCCCCAGAAAGTGGCGGGAAAAAGTCACCTTTAAGGTAACATTTTTATTAGAAAATCGGTCATATATTGAGGAGATTCTTGCTTACCATTTTTAATCCATACCTGCATGATACCGAAGAAGGCATGTGAAAAATAGATGCTGCTGTATTCTTTTTCCAGTTGTGATAAATTCTCTTTTCCTAAGCGCTCCGCTAAATCATTGGCAACAAGAAGTCGGACTTTATTGATGAGGAAGTTTTGGATTTCTTGAGTTCCGTTATGGGTCAGTAGGGCAGAAAGCAATTTTTCACGATAGAGCAACTCGAAAATTTCTAAAAATGATGATTGGCGATTGCCATCATAACGGTC
Source organism: Streptococcus sp. 2020WUSS084 (assembly GCF_044427445.1). NCBI lineage: Bacteria > Bacillati > Bacillota > Bacilli > Lactobacillales > Streptococcaceae > Streptococcus > Streptococcus sp. 2020WUSS084. Next base: position 98,039 of record NZ_JAOTGC010000006.1, read on the forward strand.
AAATATAGCCTCTAATTTGTGAAAAAGTCCCTGTTGATAGGAGTCGATTAATTCATATTTATCCTTATAGTGGGTATAAAAACTGGAACGACTGATACCAGCAGTCTGGGCTAGGTGTGTTGTTGTAATGTCATTAAATCCTTGTGATTCCAGGCAGGTTACCATAGCTTCTAAAATTGCCTGTCGAGTTCGTTCTTTCCGACTATCTGTTCCCATAATTTCTCCTTTTGAACATTTTTAGACACAGTGTCTAAAAACAGTTCTTATGACTTGATTTTGAAATTGATACTTGTATAATGTATTTTATCAGTTTTTGGACAGTATGTCTAAAGGAGTTGCTTATGTTACAAAAAGTAAAGAGTATTTTCAAAAAACCAATGACTTTGGTTACCATTATTGGTGTTGCCTGTGTCCCAGCCTTATATAACATTAGTTTCCTAACCTCAATGTGGGACCCTTACGGTCGACTAGACCAGCTGCCTGTAGCAGTTGTCAATCAAGACCAATCGGCGAGCTTTCAAGATAAAACCCTCACCATTGGTGATGATATGGTGGATAATATGAAAGAGAGCAAGAGTCTGGATTTCCACTTTGTATCAGAAAAGGATGCGGAAAAAGGCTTGGAAGAAGGGGACTTTTATATGGTCATCACTCTACCAGAAGATTTATCAGAAAAAGCATCTAGTCTCTTGACGAATCAGCCTGAACCACTAACGATTTCTTATCAAACCTCCAAAGGTCATAGCTTTGTTGCTTCTAAGATGGGCGAATCAGCTATGGAGAAATTAAAGACATCTGTTTCAGAGACGATTACCGAAACATATACAACTGCTGTATTTGACAGTATGAGAGAAATTCAAAACGGCATGGTCGAGGCGGCAGATGGTAGCCAACAATTGACAGATGGAGCTAGTCAATTGGAGTCAGGCAGTCAAACACTTTCAAATGGACTGACTACTTTAACAAATTCGGGTCAAGCACTTGTGACAGGAGCAAACCAATTGGCCACCGGTCTTGTGTCTTATACAGATGGAGTTAATCAGGCTGCTTCAGGAAGTCAAACACTGTCCAGTGGCTTAACCACCTACACAAATGGGGTAGCTAGTCTTGCTTCAGGTGCGGAGCAATTAAATGCCAATTCCTCTCAGCTCATCGCTGGAGTGGGACAATTGCAATCAGGAGCAATTCAGGTTGAACAACTTGTAACGGGAGCCAATCAATTGCAGGCAGGCTTGGAACAACTCGCTAGTTCAACTAGTTTGTCTGTTGAACAGTCTAGTCAGATACAAGCACTCTTGACAAGGCTTCCTCAGTTGCAAGCGGCCATCAACCAATTAAATGACAGCCTATCAAGTATCGGAGGACTTACAGTAGATACAAGCAGTTTATCCAATCTCTTGACAGAGATGGGGAGCCAAACTCAAGGATTGTTGACAGCAGCGCAAGCTGATAAAATAGCCAGCATTGAAGCATTGCAAGCAACAGCTACCTATCAAAACTTGACAGCTAATCAGCAAGCTGAATTGGTTGGTGCTCTCCAAAATTCACCTTCGACAACAGCGACAGTAGCCCAAACGATTTTGGATCAATTGTCTCAGCTCAGTCAACCCCTTTCTAGCCTACAAAGTCTTTCTGGCATGGCAACACAAATGAGCCAGCTGCAATCAGCTGTCGGTCAGATTAACACGGCTGCCAATCAAGCATTGCCAGGAGCTACAACAGCCATTGAAAGCCTATCAAGTGGCTTGAGTCAGGTCAACACAGCTTTGAACCAGCAAGTTCTACCAGGAACTCAAACCTTGACGAGTGGTGTGAGTCAACTTCAAAGGCAACTGTCAAGCGGAGCGAGTCAACTCATGTCAGGGGTGACAGCATATACAGCAGGTGTTGCCCAACTAGCAGAGGGTGGAGCCCAGTTGGTAGCTAACAACAATAGTATCCAATCTGGAGGTAGCCAATTAACATCAGGATTGGCAATTTTAGCTGCTAACTCTAGTCAACTTGTCAGCGGTTCAGGACAACTGGCTTCTGGTAGTCAGCAATTAATTGCTGGTGCGGATCAATTAGCTAGTGGCGGACAAACCTTGACAAGTGGTATTTCGACCCTACTTGTCGGAAGTGAAACCTTAACAAATTCACTCAGTTCAGCCAGTCAACAACTATCAGTCATCTCTGTAGAAGACAAAAATGCACAAGCAGTGTCTCAACCAGTCACCTTGGAACACAGTGATCAAGATGATGTGAAGACCAACGGTGTCGGAATGGCTCCTTACATGGTGTCTGTTGCCCTAATGGTTGCAGCCTTATCAGCGAATGTTATTTTTGTCAAACACATTGATAATCGCTCCTACAAGAATCGTTGGGACTGGGCCAAAGGAAAACTCTTGCTCAATGGTATTATTGCCAGTCTAACAGCAGTGATTCTGTACGGTGTTCTTCGCTTGATTGGAATCGAACCGGCTCATCCAATGGCAACCTTGGGATTAATCCTCTTAGCCTCTTGGACCTTTATGGCACTCGTTACAGCCTTGGTGGGCTGGAACAATCGTTTCGGATCCTTCGCAAGTTTAATTCTCTTGTTACTACAGCTTGGATCAAGTGCAGGTACCTATCCAATTGAACTCAGCCCACGCTTCTTCCGAGTCATTCAGCCCTATCTTCCAATGACCTATTCTGTTTCAGGCCTTCGTCAAACCATTTCTATGGTTGGAAATAGTAGTCATCAAGTTTGGCTACTGAGCCTCTTCTTAGTAGGCTTTATGGGACTAGGTCTCTTGATTTATAATCAAAAAGATGAATAATTAGAAAACCAACTGCTCCATGTGAACAGTTGGTTTTTGGTTGATGTGGTTATTTGGGGGTCCCTAAATTGATTGTCGCATTGGTGGCTTCAATGGTCAGTTTGTTCTTGCTACCTTTGTTTTCTAGGGTTAGGGTCTGTAGATCGTTTTCTGTCTTGACAGGGAATTTGGTGTACTTATCGCTAGTGAAAATACCGACTTCCCCTAGTCGCTCTTTTAAGTAAGGGTCTTGGTTAACCATCTCTCCCAAATCATTCCCATCTTCATAGTAGTAACCTTGGGCTTCTACTAATTTTTTCTTGTCGATCTGGTTGGTGATGAGCAAGTTGCTATCTGCCAGACTCTTGTCCGTCACATCCAAAAATGTCGTAGAGGAGTAGGTGTCGGATGGAGTGAAACGATTATCGCCAAGAAGAGTCGTTTGTCTGCTATCCAGCTGGCTATAGCCCTCGATGGTCACATTTTCCAAACTGGTTTCATACAGGCGGACGCTGCTTCCCTGTAGGTTGATGTGCATATCTTTTAGAGTGGATTGTGTCGCTTGGAAGTAGCCTGCTTCAATCTGACCGCTGTCAATAGTCACTTTGTCAAGAGTGACACCACCAGACAGATTTGCCTCTTTGATATGGATATTCTCAATCGTGAAACCGCCAAAATCATAGAAGTGGAGATTGTGTCCCTCTAATTTATCCAGTGTCTTCCCTTTAGGCACTTCAATGGTGACGGAGAAGACATTGATACGACGCTGGGCCAAGCTTTCTCCCAAATACTGCATGATTCCCTCAATGGCAAATTCTAGTTCTTGTGCAGAGAGAGTTAAGACGCCGTCTTTCTCACTGAGTTTTAGAGGTTTTTGGATATTGTTGTCGGAGTTGGCATAGGTCACATGATAGTTGTTATCACTAGACTCTTTGATGTAGACGCTGTGGGGGATAAAATCAATTTTAATGGTATTCAAATCTGTGAAGGTCTTATGGACTTCCGTCGGAGCAGCAACCTCTTCTAAGCGGGTTATACCTCCGGTGAAAAATCCAATGCCAGCTAGAATTAAGCCTGCAATCAGGCTGACAAAGCCGATAATAATGGCGATGGTAAGTTTCTTTTTCATGCTCGTTTACCTCGTTTCAAGATCCATTTGAAGCAAGCCTTGACCAGTCGCCAAGACCAGTAGGCAAAAAATCCAGTCAAGATGTAGATGAGAATAGCTCCGCCAATCAAAGACAAACCTGACCCAAACCCCATGAGGAAGATATTGAAACCTTCTGACATAAGGCTAAAGGCTTCCCAAATTAGATAGCCACCGCTGGTGAGAAGTCCGACACCCAAAACAAAGGCACCGACAATGAGGGCCAAGATGAGCGCCACCAATCCCAATAGACTAGCTAGGAGAATGAGCAAAAGTGGAATGGCGATAGGCAGGGAAATGACAGCTAGGATAGCCAACCAAAGCGTTCGTTTTGTTTGGCTAAAATTACGGAAGTAGCGACCGAGGAAAAAGGCGCCGAGGATAAGAGTCGCAAACAGAGGAATGACTCCGATAAACTCTCCCATGATAAAGAGTAGGAAGAAAGAGAAGAGACCTGTCATACTTAAGGCTCCCAGACCAACCCAGAGTTTCCAGTTGAGTTGAATAGGTTCTTGTTGATTCTTCTCCTCCTGGATTTGCTTGTTGAGCATGTTGTTAATGAGTTCGCTAGCAGCTTCTTTTGGTGAACCAAGTTCTTCTATAATTTCTGTTTCACGCTCTGGTCCAGCCTCGTCAAAATACTCATTAAAGAAGCTGATGGCTTCAAAGTATTCTTTGTGGGGCAGTTTTTTGAGATATTTTTCTAACTGCTCCATGTATTCAGTTCTTGTCATGGCGGACGCTCCCTTCTATGATGCCGTTTATCGTGTTTGTATAGGTATCCCAGTCATCTTTGAGTCGGACCAATTCTTCGTGACCTAACTGAGTTAGGCTATAATACTTTCGCATACGACCCTGATATTCTTGGGAATAAGTAGTCAAAAAGTCATTTTGCTCCAATCGTTTTAGGATGGGATAGAGGGCGGACTCCTTGATGTTGGCAATTAATTTAATGGTCTGACAGATTTCATAGCCATAAGAATCATCGGATTCCAAAATAGCCATGATGAGAAATTCTGTCAGCACTGCGGGGACTGGAAAATGCATAGGACGCTCCTTTCCTTTGTTGTTAGTTAGGTTCGGTTTTGATATATAGTGTTCTGTTGCATATATCAAATTTTGTTATATATTAAATATACACCTACAGAAATAAATTGTCAAGTGATTATGTGCAAAATAAATAAAATAGCTTAAGACCAAATAGCTTAGGACAAATTTTTAAGGTGTAAACGTTTTATAGCCTTGAAAAATATTTTCAGAGTAGTAAACTTAATAACAGTACTAACATTAAGGGATTTTCTGGACTAAAAGAGAATGACCTCAGATGGATTAGTAGTATTTAAGGTGGTGTAAAGATGAAACTATATGTTCAGTTTATGATTATTCTGGTATTTTCATTTTTAGGGGAAGCTATTTCGACTATTTTTTATCTTCCTATTCCGGGAAGTATTATTGGCTTAATCCTCCTATTTTTAGCCCTAGAGTTCAAATTGATTCGTCTTCGCCATATTCATACGGTTGGGAATTTTTTGCTGGCTAACATGACCATTCTTTTTTTGCCTGCAGCAGTGGGCATTATGGAGAGATTTGATGCAATTAAAGATTATTTACTTCCTATTATCGTCGTCATTTTAGGCGCCATTTTTTTAAATATCTTAGTAATTGGTTTTGTTGTTCAATTTGTGAAGCAAAAGTTTGAAGGCGACTACATTGATACGGAGGGAAATCATGACTGAACTTTTTTCCAATCCTATTTTTGGTATTATGTTATCAATTGCAGCATATTTAATTGGAATGCTGATTTATCGGAGATTTCCTCATCCAATCACAACCCCACTGTTGGTAGCTACAGGATTGATTATTGTCTTTTTAAAAATGACAGGTATTTCCTATAAGGAATATTATGCAGGAGGGTCCTATCTAAATATGCTTATTGTGCCTTCAACAGTAGCTCTGGGTATTCCTTTGTATCGTTCTTTCCATCTAATGAAACATCACATTCGAAGTATTTTTTTGGGAATTTTTGTTGCCTGTATTGTCAATACTGTCTTTACTGCCCTAATTGCAAAATGGTTTGGGATGGATTTTTTTCTAGCAATCTCTCTTTTTCCAAAATCAGTCACCACTGCTATGGCTGTTGGTATTACTGATAAAATGCAAGGAATAGCAACTGTTACTCTTGTAGTCGTTGTTGCAACAGGGATTCTGACAAGTGTTCTTGGTCCAGTCTTTTTAAAGCTACTAAAAATTGAAGACCCGGTAGCTGTTGGTCTTGCTTTGGGAGGAACAGGACATGCCATTGGAACGGGTACAGCGATAAAATATGGACATACGCAAGGAGCGATGGCTGGCTTGGCTATTGGGATTACAGGCATCATGTATGTGGTGATTAGTCCAATAGTTGCGCAGATTATCTTACAATAAAAAACTACGATTGGAATTCCAACCGTAGTTTTTTTAGTCTACATAAAGTTTGGATTGATTATTCAACCAACTATAAAGAAGTCCGATAAAGAGACCGCCACCCACGTAGTTTCCTAATCCAGAAAAGAGGAAATTGCTTAGTACACTTAATAGAGTCATTCCCTCAACTGGTCCACCATTTGAGAAGAAGGCTAATGAGAAAAGAGAGAAGTTTGCGATGACGTGCTCATATCCCAAGAAAGCAAAGATAAAGATGATGAAAATAACGGAAATGAGACGCCCAGCGTCATCTTTGATGCGTAAGAAGGTAAATACGCCGATATTCACGACAATATTAGCAAAAATTCCTTCAATAAATTGAGTCAAAGGTGTCTTTGAAAGCTTGGCCACCGTTGCTTCAAATAGGTAGCTGTGAGCATCAACGTGCTGATAAGGCAGAGTCAGTGAGACCAAGTAACAAACAAGGACAGCACCGACAAAGTTGAAAAGGATACAGGTTGCCAACATCTTGAGGGCTGTTTTAGTAGGAATCGTTTTTCGATGGCTGGCTACTGTCATATACATCATGTTGGATGTTCCAAGTTCGGCATTCATATATAAAATCATGAGTAGCCCCCAACCAAACATCAACCCATAGCTAAATTTCCCGAGTCCTTCTGCGACATGGTTGAGTTTGTCTGCTGTATAAAGAGAAATGACAATCCCCAATCCTAAATAAAGACTGGCTAGTATTGATCGTACAGCGTAGGCAGAAAAACTATGTTCAAACAAATCTGCTTTTTTCTTGATACTTTTTTCAAGTGTATACATTAATGTCTCTTGGTTAGCTCCCATCCTAATCTCCTTACTGAATCTACTACTTTTTCGAGTAAACGTTTTCTTTTTATCGAATGGCTTTACTTTGTTTATTATACTTGATAAAATGGTTGTTGTCCAAAAAAAATTCAACTTTTGAAAGGAAATATAAGAAAAATATGGATGTTACATGGACAGTGAAATATATCACTGAATTTTTAGCGACTGCACTCCTTATTATCATTGGTAATGGTACAGTTGCAAACGTTGATTTAAAAGGCACAAAAGGAAACAACTCTGGTTGGATTCTCATTGCGATTGGCTATGGTTTGGCAGTTATGATGCCAGCATTGATGTTTGGTAACGTTTCTGGTAACCATATCAACCCAGCCTTCACACTTGGTTTGGCTGTTTCAGGTCTCTTCCCTTGGGCTCACGTTGCTCAATACATTGTTGCCCAATTGTTAGGTGCAATGTTTGGTCAGTTAGTGGTTGTAGCAGTTTATAAACCTTACTTCTTGAAAACTGAAAATTCTAACCATATTCTCGGTTCATTCTCAACTATCAGTGCGCTTGATAACGGAACGAAAGAAAGCCGTAAAGCTGCGACAACTAATGGTTTCTTGAATGAGTTCGTTGGTTCATTTGTATTGTTCTTCGGTGCCCTTGCTTTGACCAAACATTTCTTTGGTTCAGAGTTGGTTGGTAAATTGATTGAACAGGGCTATGATAAAACAGTCGCTGAGACAATGACTGCTCCATATACTTCAGGTTCAATTGCAGTTGCTCACTTAGGCATTGGTTTCCTAGTTATGGCACTTGTTGCGGCTCTAGGTGGTCCAACAGGTCCTGGTCTGAACCCAGCGCGTGACCTTGGTCCACGTATCGTCCATGCCCTTCTTCCAAAATCTGTTCTTGGTGAAAACAAGGCTGATTCAAAATGGTGGTATGCTTGGGTTGGTGTATGTGCTCCAATTATCGCATCAATTGCCGCTGTTGCACTTTTCAAATTCTTGTATCTATAATATAGAGAACCCGATTCGTCGGGTTTTTCTTTTTCTCTTGGTATATTATATAAAGTTGTCTGCTCTGCTATTTTCCTAAAAGTTATGCTACAATAAGGATAGAAAAATCGGAAAAGAGGCTAGAATATGTCAGATGTTATTGCTTTTGGCTATGGAAGCAGTCGAGCGGAGATGCAGCTCAAGCGGCTCAATCGTCATGGAATCATCGCAGGTGCGACAGGTACAGGGAAGACCGTGACCTTAAAGGTCTTGGCAGAGCAGTTGAGTGATGCGGGAATTCCCGTCTTTCTATCGGACATCAAGGGTGATTTGAATAGTTTGGTTGCGGCCAATACCAAGGAGATTGATCCTAGTCGTCTAGAGAAGACTCATTATCTTGACTATAGCCCAGTCGGTTATCCAGTTGAGTTGTGGGATGTCTTGGGGGAAAATGGGACTCCTATCCGCATGACTATTTCAGAGCTGGGACCTGTCCTACTGACACGTTTGTTGGGCTTGAATGATACTCAGGAGTCCATCCTGAATATTGTTTTCAGCGTGGCAGACGAGCGTGGGCTTCTCTTGATTGATTTGATGGACCTGCGGGCTATGCTCAATTTTGTGGCTGAAAATGCGGTAGAGCTGAGCCAGTATTATGGAAATATTCCAGCTCGTTCGGTTGGTGCCATCTTGCGTAGTCTGGTTGTTTTGGAGCAACAAGGTGGTAAGATTTTCTTCGGTGAGCCAAGCCTTGATATTGCTGATTTGATGCGTACGGCAGAAGATGGCCGTGGGGTTATCAACGTTCTCCAAGCTACTCAGCTATTTAATCAGCCAACATTGTATTCAACGGTTCTTCTCAGTCTCTTATCAGAACTCTATGAAGTCTTGCCTGAGGTGGGCGATTTGGACAAGCCTAAGATGGTCTTCTTCTTTGACGAGGCTCATGTTCTCTTCAAAGATGCTCCAAAAGTTCTTCTTGAAAAGATTGAATTGATTGTCCGTTTGATTCGTTCAAAAGGTGTAGGTGTCTTCTTTGTAACGCAGAATCCGACGGATATTCCTGATAGCGTGGCAGCCCAGTTGGGCAACCGCATCCAACATGGTCTTCGCGCCTTTACACCAAAAGAGCTCAAAACTGTCGCGACTGTTGCCGAAACTTTCCGTCAAGAAGGTGATAAGGATTTGGCTAAGGTCATTCAGGAATTGCAAGTGGGGGAAGCTGTTGTGTCTACCCTTCAAGCAGACGGCACACCAAGCTTTGCGGATCGGGTTTTGATTTACCCACCGAAGAGTATGCTTGGAACGGTCGAGCCGAGCGCCCTCTTGTCTGTCATCAACAACTCTCCTTTGATGGAAAAATATGCTGACGCGGTCAACCGTGAATCTGCCCACGAGCAGATTTTAGCCATGACAGAGGCCAAAGAAGCCGAACTCATCAAAAAAGCAGAGCAGGCCGAGGCGGAAAAACAGGTAGAAAAAGAAGCTAAGGCAGCCGCAAAAATGGAAGAGAAAGCCCAGAAAGAAGCGGCAAAAGCAGCTCAAAGAGCCAGTCAGCCAGCCAGTCGCAAAACAGATTCTATGATGGATCGCTTTACCAAGAACCTGATGAGTCAGGTCGGACGGGAAGTTGGGCGCGTGGTGACTCGTGGTATTATGGGCATGTTAAAAGGAAAATAACCACTAAACTGGGAGGGCAACTTCTCGGTTTTTTTATATAGACAAAGTTCTTGCCAGATGCCACAAAATTGGTTAAAATAAACACAAATCACTAGTTAGTAAGGAGTTGCCATGACTGATCAATTGCAGGCATTATTGAAAGACTATCAGCCCCAGCCATTGGGTGAAAAACGTTCTTATGCAGTCTTCCTGCCCTTGGTCTGGTCAGACAATCAGTGGCAGGTCTTGTATGAGATTCGGAGCGAGTCCATTTCTCAACCAGGAGAAGTCTCCTTCCCAGGTGGCGGAATTGATGAAGGCGAGACAGCAGAAGAAGCAGCCATTCGTGAGGTTATCGAAGAACTTGACATTCAACAGGAACAAATTGAGTTGCTGGGGGAAATCGATTATCTAGTTTTTGGCCGCTCGACGATTCGCTGTTTTGTCGGTCGACTTCACTTGGACTGGCAGACTCTTCAACCCAATGATGAAGTGGCTCGATTCTTTACAGTTCCACTGAAAACCTTGCTGAAAACGGCCCCTGTCTATTATCAACTGGATTCACAGATTGTCCCAGATTGTGACTTTCCCTTTGAACGCTTGAGAGGTGGGGTTGACTATCCCTTCAGTCATCACAAACGCTCCGTTCCCTTTTATGAAAATCTACCAGAAAATATTTGGGGAATGACCGCCCAATTTACCCATCGGTTTGTGGAAATAGTGAAAAGTAATCTATCGTGAAATGATAGGTTATTTTTTGGAGGCAAAACCAGCCTTTGCGATATGTATCAGCGAAAAAAATGGAGACAAAGCTCAATGTGAGCAATATATAGAAAAACACAAAAAAAACAGATGCGTGGCAGATAAAAGATAGCTACGGCTGATATACTTGGTACGGTCCATATTTTGAAGTACCATCATCTATCCAGAAATGCAACAATATTCATGTAAATGTATTCAGTGAGTTGTTATCATTTCCAGTAGATGAGTGGGAAAATGTATAAATCTATATTTTAAGAAGGAGCCAATTATGAGCAAGCAGAAAGTTGTGTCCAGTTTATTATTAAGCACAGTCGTATTAGGGGGATTAGCCTTTTATTCAACGACAACGGTTAAGGCAGATACAACACAAATTACAGATTCAGATATGGTTGAGAAAGTTGCATCATATTCTTCCGATGAAGAATATACAGAGGATACTTTGTCAGAGGATGTTGAACCTGAGAAAGATAGTTCAATGAGGAATATTAAATTTCAAAACAGCAATATAAAAGGGGACCATGCAGAGCAATTTGTTAATATTACTCGGGTAGAACCAACTCCAAACACAGTAGAATGGGTAACAACATTTGATGCAACAGAATGGGATTATAAGAATAGAACAGGGGTATACTATTTCTTTGTTCCTAAAAATGTTGAGGTGACCAGCATTAAAGATGCCCAGAATAAAGAATTGCTCACACAGTTTAAACCTAACGACGGTTATTATAAAACTTACAGTGCAGAGCAAATGGAGACTGGTATTAACAATGAATGGGAATGGTCAGTAAATAGAATCCCTAGTGATAAAAGAAATAAAGAGTTGGATGAATGGAAAAGTAAAGCGCTCTTTTCAAAGGTTTATGTTCTGGATAATAGAACGGACGACAGTTCTACCACATTTACTGTAACTGCTAAATTTAATGAGGACGCTGAGCAGAGTCCATTTCCGTTTGTAGCAGTTATGAAACGGTATAAAAGTTGGTATAGCACTACCGACCCAGCTTCTCTCGCCGCAGATTATTTTGAAAAGACAAAAGTTCAAAAACCAAAAGAGGAATCACCAAAACCAGATCCAGAGGTAGAAGTTCCACAAGAGCAACCAAAAGAAACTCCGCAGGAATCACCAAAACCAGAATCACCACAAGAGCCATCGACTCCTGACAAGCAACCAGAAGAAACACCTAAAATTCCTGAAGCACCTAAGGAAGACTCTCCAGCGCCAGAGGTTCCATCAGTACCAGAAGAAAAACCAATGGAAGAACCTAAGGAATCTCCAAAACAAGAGATGCCAGAAGCACCACAAGTACCGGAAGCACCAAAACAAGACGACGTCCAACCAGAAGCGCCACAGGTACCGGAAGCACCGAAACAAGACGATGTCCAACCAGAAGCACCACAAGTACCGGAAGCACCAAAACAAGACGACGTCCAACCAGAAGCGCCACAGGTACCGGAAGCACCGAAACAAGACGACGTCCAACCAGAAGCGCCACAAGTACCGGAAGCACCGAAACAAGACGACGTCCAACCAGAAGCGCCACAAGTTCCATTGACTCCTGAAGAAAAACCACAAGTACCGGAAGAGCCAAAACAAGACGCTCCACAAACTCCACAAGCGCCATCAACTCCTAAAGAGGAAGCACCGAAGGAAGAAGTTCCAGCGCCAGAGGTTCCATCAGTACCAGAAGAAAAACCAATGGAAGATCCGAAACCAGAGGCGCCGAAGGAAGACACCCCAGCGTCACCGGCTCCATCAGTACCAGAAGAGCAACCAAAAGAAACTCCAAAACCAGAAGTTCCAAAACAAGAAGATGTCCAACCGGAAGCACCAAAATCTGATAAAGTAGAATCTGATAAACAAATGCCAGAAACTAAGAAACCAGATATGAAGCAACCGAAGACAGACGACATGCCTAAGGAACAAAAACCGAAAGCCGAAGAGCCAAAGGCAGAGCAGCCACAAATGGACAAACCACAAATGGAAGCTCCTAAGAAAGATTCGGAAGCACCAAAAACTGGTAAAGCAGAATCTGACAAACCAATGCCAGAACCTAAACAACCAGATATGAAGCAACCGAAGACAGACGACATGCCTAAGGAACAAAAACCGAAAGCTGACGAGCCAAAGGCAGAGCAACCACAAATGGACAAACCACAAATGGAAGCTCCTAAGAAAGATTCGGAAGCACCAAAATCTGATAAAGTAGAAACTGACAAACCAATGCCAGAAACTAAGAAACCAGATATGAAGCAACCGAAGGCAGATAAACCAGAAGCAGAGAAAGCTCAAATGCCACGGACAGAGGGTATGAAGCCTGAATCTAAGGCTTCAATGATGCCAAAAACAGAGGCGCCAAAAGCAGCTTTGCCAAATACAGGTGAAGCAAGTAGCGCAATAGGCTGGCTAGGTGGTGCTTTAGCTACTCTTGCCACAGGCTTGTATCTATTCAAAAACAAAAAAGAAGAATAGTCATTATTGAATAAGATATGAGAACTTCCCTCTTCTAAGTTCATAAAAGACTCCAGATCATCGCTGTAGAAGCCTTGGTTTGGAGTCTTTTTGCTAAATATTCTTAGAAAATAACAAAATAGATAAATATTAGATACCCTCTAGGAAAAATTTAGTTTAGGATGTTATACTAACGCTAAAACAATAATATCAATTTTTGAAAATACTAGATTGGAAGAAAAATCTAATCGCCATATTTTAGAACCTGTACTCACAAGTAAAGAGCTTTTATGTAAGAGATAGTTTTTCGCTAGTCAAGTTAATTTTTTGAGGGAATACTGGCTGTATTTTGAAAAAACGAACGATGAGTAGCTTAAAAAACGGCCTTAGATGGGAGTGCTAAACTGTAAATGCATGTTCTTAGTCTATTGGTGAAAAATTGAAGTAAATAGAGTAAAGGAGCACATTATGAGCAAACAAAAAGTTGTGACAAATCTATTACTTAGCACAGCTGTACTAGGTGGTTTTCTAATATGTCACGTACCATCTGTAAGCGCAGAAACAGGCAATCTTCAAGAAATACCTACTGAATCTGCTGCGGTTAGCTCAGAAAATCAAACTGCGACCGCAGTCGATGGAATTTCACCTACGGATAACCAGTTACCTATGTCAGAAGAGGGTGATGAACAAGCTCCAGAAGAAAAACTAGTTTCTAGCGATTCTACGAGAGAAGAAAGTGCTGCGCAGGTAGCGACGGATCCGGATACACCATCTCAATCATTGAATGTGTCAGAGGCGGAAGTTTCAACGGCAGATTCAAATATTCAACAAGCCGAAGAGAAACTAATTCAAGAATCGAATTATTATAGATTTGACACTCATCAAGGTGAACAGATTAGGAATGCAGTATCTATAGAAAAAATATCGGCAGATAATAACGAAATTAAGTGGAAAGTAACTTTTGATAGAAAAAATTGGGTTTTTAAAGGCGAGGGGAGCGGCTATTACTTTATTCTTTCAAAAGGCTTACAATTAACCAAAATTATTGATAAACAGTCTGAAGAGGATATTTTCGATAAGTTCCCTACGGATGTCGATGGTGATGCAAATTCTGGTGGCCAGCCGTATCGCTTTTTCAGTAAAGAAAAAAATGCTAATAATGATGAGCGTAGTTTTGAAAGTCAGTGGGGTTGGTCTGTTGGACGTGTAGGAGGAGAGTTAGAAAAATGGAAGGAAGAAAGTTCCAGCATCTATTTTCTACAAGTACAGCGAGATTCCGTTGTTAAAGAAAAAGCGACATATGAACTGACGGCACAGGTGACAAACCGAGAAATGCAGACTTTCCCGGTTTTAGCTGTGGTGAAGAATTTTAAAGAGCGAATATTTTTCTCCAGAGATGAGATTACTTCTGCTGCTGGTTTGAGATTAAAGGTATCGGAAAGTGCCAAGCCGAATAATGAAGGGATTGCTATTCTCGGATCTGTCCCAAGACCTGATTCATCTCCAGAAAGCGACAGGATTCCTGAACCGCGGGGAGATAGGACTCCGGATATAGATGTACCAAAGGCAGATGTTCCAAAAGTTGAGCAACCAAAACCAAAGGACCCTGAGGTTCACCTTCCTGCTCCTAAGGCTCCGGAAACTGTGCCACCAAAAGTAATGCCTCCAGCACCCAAAGTTCCAGAAGTTAAGACGCCCAAAGAGGCGCCTCTGTCACCAAAAACTCCGGAGGTTGAGGTTCCGAAAGTCATGCTTCCGACACCGAAGGTTCCAGAGGTTGCGCCACCGAAAGTCATGCTTCCGACACCGAAGGTTCCAGAGGTTGAGGTTCCGAAAGTAATTCCACCGACCTCAAAAGTTCCAGAAGCTGAGACACCGAAAGTTGAGCAGCCAAAACCGAAGGTTCCAGAAGTTCACCATCCTGCTCCTAAGTCTCCAGAAACTATGCCACCAAAAGTAATGCCACCGACACCGAAGGTTCCAGACGTTAAGACGCCAAAAGAGGCGCCTCTGCCACCAAAAACTCCAGGAGTTGAGGTTCCGAAAGCAATCCTTCCGACGCCAAAATCCCCAGAAGTTGAGGTTCCGAAAGTTGAGCAGCCAAAACCGAAGGTTCCAGAAGTTCACCATCCTGCTCCTAAGTCTCCAGAAACTATGCCACCAAAAGTAACGCCCCCAGCCCCCAAAGTTCCAGAAGTTAAGACGCCAAAAGAGGCGCCCCTGCTACCAAAAACTCCGGGGGTTGAGCCACCGAAAGTCATGCTTCCGACACCGAAATCTCCGGAAGTTGCGCACCCAGATGTTGAGAAATCCACCGAAATCCAACCAGAAAAGGGTCAACCTGAGGTTAATAAACCCAATATTATCCATCCGGAGGTGTTTCAATCCGAAGTTAAGAAAACGGAATCTGGATTTTCACCGACTCCAAAGGTAGGAATACAAAAAGAGACTTTACCAAATACGGGTGAAACGAGTAACACCCTAGTATGGCTAGGTGGTGCTCTAGCTACCCTTGCATCAAGTTTGTATCTTTTCAAACAACATAGGCAAAGAGAAGAGGAATGATTTTACGCTAATACTAAAGTTTCTGGAACGTCAATAAGGCTTATCTACCATGGACTAAGAAAATTTAGAACAGTTGTAAATAGAAAACGTTCCAAAATCTGAACTGCACCCCAAAAGTTAGAGGTTAACTCTAATTTTTGAGGTGCTTTTCTTGTAAGGTCAAGACACAAAGACAAGATTGAAATTTATCTTTTGCAATGATATGAAGGAGTTGGTTCTATATTTTGTTTTATCAATACTAGTTTGAATGTTATTCGAGAATTTGTAGGACATTTTGAGGATGGTAAGGAGATAGTGAAAATCTATCTTCATGTAATACAAAAAGGAAAACGTAAGATTGAACAGGCTATGCTAGATTTAGCAGAAATTATCATTTGATTTATTTTAATCAGTTAAAATTCAGTTATTTTGTCAAAAACAAAAGAAAAAAGCCTTTGAAACGTTGATTTCATAGGCTTTCTGTATATTGTCTTATTTAACTTCAGTAAGTAATACTCAAAATCTATTTTAGTTGCTATAAACCTCATCAAATCAACGTTTTTTAGGTGTTGAATTTAACAAGAAGGTCAATGGTTGCCAAAAAGGTTGCCATGCGCGTTAAGTAGTCAATTCTGCTATCTTACTTAGATAGATATCTACCGCCTGAGTTTGACTTTTTGGAGAAAGTTCAGCATATATGTCCATGGTAGTCTTGATAGACTTATGTCCCATACGAACCTGTAGTTCTTTCCAATTCATACCAGCATTTAGCATCATTGAAGCGTGTGTATGACGGAATAAATGGAAACCATAATCTGGTAGGCTGGCTTCTTTTAATCGCTTTTTGAGAGTCGTACGTTCGTTTCTATCGCACATGTAATTGCCATAAATGGTGGGAAAAATTAACTTACTTTTTGAAAGACCGTTTTTCTTGAAATAGAGGTTCATTTCGTCATGAAAATTCTGAAGTTGTTCAATAATCTGATATGGGACAGCTATTCGTCTGTTGCCAGAATCAGATTTTGGTGTATTTTTACAAACGACCTCCCCCTTCAAACCTAACTTGGGTTTTGCATTTTTCCAGACCAGAGTTTTGTTAACTATTATTTCGGAAGTCTCAAAATCAAGGTCAAAGATGGTTAGAGCTAGTAATTCATTGATTCGCATACCTGAAGCAAGTAGGCTATCACAGATTACCTTGAATCGTCGATTAGCTCTAGTATTAGGGAGGTTATTAACGGTACTTAACCAGGTACTTAAATCATCATCATGGAGAACCATGATGCGTTTTTGATTGCTTTTAGGTTTTGGAGGTATCTTGATAGATTGAGCAGGATTATATTTGAGGTCAAAATGTGTTATTCCAAAATCAAAAATTTCACTCAATTTATGGGCGATTGCTCCGAAATCTTTCGCATTTCCTTTTTTAGCTCGTTTGAAACCAGCCTCAACAGACTTTTTAGATTTTTTGGCAAGCTCGTTAATCCAGTTTTGTATATAGGATGAAGTGATTTTCTCAGGCTGATATTGTCCGAATTTGGGTAGAATATAGGTATCAAGATAATTTCTTACACGGTTTAGGGTATTATCTGAACTAACCCAAGTTTCGTAGTTCGAAAACCATAACTCGGATAAATCTGCCAAGGTAGTGATAGTCACAACCACTTTTCTTGTTGACCCACCTTCTTCAAAATCAATTTTAGCTTGAATAATTTTACGGTCTAAAGAACGTAGAGTTTTAGCTGTCACAGTTGTTTTTACAGGTTTTCCAGTCTTGCTATCTAATCCTAGATAGATACTCTTTGCGGAATAGCTAATTTCTCCATTATCTTTCGTTCTTTTTAAGATACTTTTTCCCTTATGGATAATTTTTTCTGTATTCATTGTTACTCTTTTCAATCAATCGAAGAATGAAAAAAGCTAAAATAGACTGTATCACTCACTTTCTTTTTTGATACTCCTATTTTAACATATTTCGGTGCTAATTGTTACTTAAAAAATCTACAACGCCATCAATATGATAGTAAACGGTTCGAGTTCCCTCTATGGGAGGCTCTAATCGTTTAAGACCCTTGTTTTCCCATGATTTTAAGGTATTGGGAGAAATATTTAGCAGAGAAAGAAGTTCTTTCTGTGTGTAGATACCTAACTTACTTTTTTCATTATTTAAGTGCTTCAGCAACTCAATAATAGTATGAAGCAGGAGTTCTATTTGTTTTAATTCAAGATTATTGTGTGACATATTATCCTCACTTTCTTTACTACATGAAATATGAGATAATGAGCAGTAGGGATAGCTACTGCTTATCTCTAAGTACCTATTTGCTACTACTTTTTGCTTTGGTCGGCTTGGAAGTAGTAGCTTTTTTCTTTTTGTTGCTGATAGGATTCATGGAGTGATGAAAAGCATCCTTTTCAAAGATATAGGTCAGCTTTTCTCTGTTCCACTTATCAAATAAATAAGCGTGTTGTTCAATTTGCTGTAACGAATACTTGTCGAAGTCGTCAGGGCTATAAGTTATTGATTTATATTGAAAACTACCGTCATCTTCCGTAGTTTTGAAATGGTAGATTACTGCGGTAAGCCTACGCTTTAATTGTTCATAGGGATCAATCTCACATTGTTTTTCAGCAACCATTAAGTTATAAGCGTACCTAGGTGTAAAAATAGAAGCAATGTGGATTTCGTTCCAAAGTGCTATTGTGTTGGTATAGCGGGCATGAAGTTGAGCTGGGTAAATATCGGTTACTTTTAAGAACTCTTTGTATACCATTCCTTTGAATTCATCCATAAAAAGGATAGGTTCAGCACAATAGAGGTCAAGACCGCCATTATCAAAATCTGTCCAAACGTATACATTATCCCGTCCATACTTTTGTTTTAACTGAACTTGTATATGAGACTTTCCAGTGCCACTATCCCCAACGTGCCAGATAACCTTTAGATTTTTAGTATCAGGAGTCTGAGATAATCTGTGTTGGAAGAAATGTTCACGAATCATCTTGGAATATTTACGAAATTCCAGATTACTCCTCATAATCTCTTCAGGGGTAGCACCGTGTTCAATTTGATGTTGAATAAAATTTAAGTCTGATCTAAATCCTTGATTTCCAGCTCTCAGTTCGCCATGAATTTTCATAGGAACAATAATAGTGTGGGATTTTTCTTGATGCTCTCCTGTTTTTTCGAGATAAGCAATAACTTCTTCTTTTGTCCCACGAGTGAGTTCAGCATGAATAGTAGGATATAGTTTCTGTAAAGCAGAGAAGCGAAAGGCTTGCTTATCCTCTAAAATCATGTGGCAGTGATGAACCCCATTGTCACCAATTTCATAGTTTACAGCACACACAACGTTTTCGTTGCGAGCAATCCAACGTTCCATTAAGAAATCAACAACTTCTTCTGGGCTCAGTGGTTCATCGGTATCTGGGAGAGCCTTGCGGAACTCTTGGATTCTTTTTTTAGTTTTATCTTTGTACTTGTCGCTATCAAAGAAAACTGATTTCTTATCGAATAGTTTATCGACGTTGTTAAGTACACAGCAGAATGAATTAGCACGAAAGTCAGATGAAACATTAAAATTTGTCATGATTTTTCTCCTTTGTCATTTATACTTGTGACACGTTTTTTAACTTAGAACCTCTTTATTTATAAGTTTTTGACAATTTTGTCACTTTGTCATAAAGTTCGGGGTAATACTATCCCGAACTAGCCAGCAAAGCTGGCGAGGCTGATGCTAACCCTTCGCCTAAGGGCTACGGGCAACAGCCTCATCACTTGATGGAAAACCTCGACTAAGTAAGTCGGTTATTAGTTGTTCAGCCTTATTCATATCTCGTATGCTATATGTTCTAGCTTCAATTACTGGTTGCCCATCAAACTGAATGTTAACCTCGCCTTGTCCTTTATTGCGATTGACTTCATCATCAGGGAAAAGCATCTGTTTAGCTTGAGGACTTAGTCTGCCAATAGAAATTTTAGAAGCAAAGTTCTCCCTTCCCCCAGCTGGAAAAATAGAAGCATCAATTCTCTGACAGATACATATGAGGTGATAATTGACTTGCCGAGAAAGGCGTAACAAATTGCCTACTTTTTGTAAGAACTCCTCTTTTTGAGCTTTATTAGAGATGCTCTCTACGGTACTCTGATATTCTTCAAATACCAAAAAGAAGGGGGAGTACTTTTGGTTAGGATTGTTTCTGCGGTTCTCAAAGACGCTATAAGCTTTGTCGAAACCATGATAGACATTATCTCCTAGAAAAATATTTTCAAAATCTCGCCATTGCCAGTAATCTATACCTTGTTTATAGTCCATTATTACGCAAAAGCTAGCTGATAAATGCAAATTTATAACACTAAGAAGATACTTGATGAAGTATGACTTTCCACTATTAGTTGGCGCAGAAATCAGCATATGAGGCCACCGAGTCATATCCCAAGTGATAGGCTTATTACTCCCCTCTTGTCGTAAGATTTTTAGTTCAATTGACATCAGACTTCCCCTTCTTCGTTATACAGTGCTTTAGGTTGCCCATGTTCCAAGTGATTTAATACATCTTTTGATACCAAATTCAGTTTTAATTTCAAAAAGGGTTCTACCTCTACCATATTGAATAGAATATCAAGATTATCATCATAGGAACGAACAGTCTGACGAAGTTGCATTTTCCATTCATCAAACTCTTTTGAGTCTGGTAAGCTCGACAACCAAAGATAAAAATTAGTCCCTTCTTGTTGTATCCCATTAGGATAGCGAATTGTGTTTAGGTGTGAGCTAAGTTTGCTAGCTTGATGTATCAGCTCAGTATAAAAATCTGAGTAGTAATTTCTCTCGTCAAGTCCGATTTGCAATGTTTTCAACCACTTTTGAAGTTGAAAGTTAGTGTTTTGGATTGCTTGAGGTAGTAGTTGATTAGAGGGCAGTGTATAAATAAGTATGATGGTATTTATAAAAACAAGGCCTAAGTATGGAACTAATAAAATAGCTATAAAATAAACTACTAGCTGTATAACTGGTATCATAAATTATTATCTCCTACAAAATCTTTGCCGTATTTTAACAAAAAATATATGCGCAAATTTCCATCAGTCCACGGTACGAAGTCGTAAAAAATTACTTCTCCATAAGGGTAACTATTTACTAGTTTAGAAGCTTGCTTATATAGTTTCTGAGCATGTTGGCGCTGCTTACTAAGTATCGAAGGATTCTCTCTATGCTTTAACAGTAGCGAATTACTCTTAATAGCGTAGGCGGGCACTAGAGCTTCTAAAGTGAGATAGCTACAACTAGTGTATGATGAAAATTCAAATTTATTAGTCAACTTGATACGGTCTTCGATATCTAGATTTACGGATTGATCTAGTCCTAGTACAATCAAAACCTTATAAGCTTCGTTTACAAGTGAACTATTTGTTAGTGTAGGTGCAACAGTTAACATATCTGTAAATACTGATTTCATAAAAAATCTCCTTAAAATAATTTTAATTGTGTAATACGGATAAAAATTGGATATTTGGTGCTCTAGCCCTTTTAAAAATCATAGTTACTACTCCTCTACACTTGCTTTCTCGGCTTTAATTGATAATGCAGCTCTACCATTTGACAAATACGGGGAGAATGTTACTTCTTCTAGTCTAAGAGTGACCTTTTCGTCTAAGTATGTACTATACTCAGAAACAGTGGAATTAGCAATCTTAATTGTTCTAGTGATATGCTTCCCATTAGGATTACGGAAACCGACATCAATTTTAACGTTTCCAGTAGCTGATTTTGTTTCAAAATCAATCTCAGGACTAACCCCTAAAATTGCAACAGTTACAAGAATCACTTTACAAAACATTATTGTTTTCCTCTAGCCCGAAGAACCTTTAAATTGCTTGCTGGGACTTATTAAGCAATCGAGTATTATTACAGTTATAGACGCTAAATTAACGTGAATTGTACATTGGAATCACCTCCGTTTTAATTGATGATGTAATTCTACCATGTTACATAGTTCACAAAGTTTATTTCTTCCCCATCATATAAGTTAATTATTTGTTATAATTGTATTATTACTGGGTATACTAGGGGGAATTGATATGCAACAAAAAATTTCATGTTTTGAAGTGTTGGAGGAATTATATGAAAATCATTGCGAGTTTAGAACAGAATTAGAGAAGATAAAATTTGATATTACTATCTTGAAGAAATATATTCATTTATGGCAGAGCTACAGTCTCTTAAAAAAAAATTCAAGATTTATTTTTGCCTAGGAGATTTAGAGGTAGTAATAGTGGATTTATTGAAGATTATAAAAAAGATGAACATAAGGAATGGAAATCATTTGCAGCAAAAGGGACTACAAAGTTTATACTTTCTTTAGTTTTTCAGGAGACACGAGAAAAAACAGAAAAAATTAGTGATATGCTCCAAGATGACACTGATGATTTCATTGATAATTTCTTTGAAGATAAAGAAGAAAAGTTGCAAGAAATGCATTTATCAGAAGAGGATAAAGAGTTAATTAAAGAGTCTCTCGTGGTTGTTAAAGACTATAGTGAACTCACAGGAACACCTAGATATGATATTTTTGAATGTGATATTTCTCAGCTGAACATTATGAAACTCTATTTATTAAAGTTTCTTATTTATCTAGAAGAAAAAGATAACTGGGATTTAAGTTACGAAGAATTAGAAAGTTATTTAAATCCAGAAAACATGTTAGAACCACTAGAAGAAATGACATATAGAATAGTTACATCTGATAGTGATACTGAAGTTCAGAAAAATCTGATGGGAATTAGTTTTGTGCTTGCAAAACTTCGTATGGGAATTACTGATTCTGTAGCCTTACAGACAAGAGCTGTAACTAAAGCTAAAGGAAGTAAAAATTTGTTAAATTTTTCTACAAATATGAATTTAAAAGAGTTATCGGAAGAAAATAAAAATCTTCAAAAAGAGCTTGAGGATTTATTGAAGCCATTGTTGAGTAGTCAGCTTATTCGAACTCGCTTGTATGAATGCTATTTTGAGCGTCGAGGAAATTTACAAATTTAGAAAAATAAAAAAGCCAAGTCTAAAAATGACTTGGCTTACTCTATTTGCTTTACTATATCCCTGAGAGCTTTTATTGTTGGCTCTCTTTTTTCTTTAGGAAGATTTTCAATATCTTCAATGAGTTTAGTAAACTCTACTTCTCGCTCTTGTGTTTCTACATTAAAGAAGGTGCTGACATCCACATTAAGTGCATGTATTATTTTCTCGATAGTATCGATTTTAACATTTAACTCTTTACTCTCTAAACGATAAATATAATTAAAACCTAACTCTGCCTTTTCTGCAAGGGCTTCTTGCGTCATTCCTTTTTTCAGTCTTAAATGTCTGATTTGTTTAGCTACAAACTCTTTTAAGCTATTATTCTTAGTCATTGCAATACCTCTCTACTATCATACAAGGTTATTCTCTGAGAGTTACCACCTGTAAAAGACTGATTTTAAAACAAAAATAATATACAAAAGACTGTGAAATGTGGTAAAATATCAATGAAACAGTCTTTTAAGATAGTTAATCAAAAAGGAGTTTATATTATGTTAAAAAACGATGTTAAAGGTCATGGTACCATTAAGAAGCTACGCACTGGAGCAGTTGTATCTGTATTGACTACTTCAATGCTTGTAGGTGGGGTAGTAAGTGCTGAAGAGGTTGTCACTGGTACTGAGTCTACTTCGGTTGAGGTGGTTGCTGAAAACAAAGTAACTGATGCCCAGGTGTCTGAAGCTAAGTCTGAAGCAGACCAAGCTAACCAAGCGGTTACAGAACAAGAAGCAGTTGTAGGTGGTTTGGAAGAAACTATTGCTACGGGTGAATCTACGGTTTCTGATTTGAATACTCAAATTGAAGAAGCTAACAAGGTTACACCTGAAGTAGTGGCAGATGCTAAAAATGATGCTGATGCTAAGTCTGATGCATTGGTTACAGCTAATGAAACTGTAGAAACTGCTACAAACTCTGCAAATGCAACAGCAGAAGCAGTAACTGTTCAAGAGGGTGTCGTATCTGATGCTGATGCTAATGCTCAAAAAACTGCAAGTGCGGTTGCTGATGCTGAGAAGAAAGTAGCAGACCTTTCAGGTACTACAGATACAACTCAACTTCAGAAAGATGTAAACACTCTTACTGAAACTGTTGCTAAAGACACTACTGACTTGGCAGAAGCTAAACAGGCTCTTCAGTCTGCACAGTTGGCTGAAACCGACAAGGCTCAAGCTATCACAACTCAAGAAGGGGTAGTAGCATCTAAAGAAGCTGATGTTGACTCAACTGCAAGTGCTTTGGCAAATGCAACTAAAGCGAAGTCAGATGCTGAAAAAGAAGTATCTACAACTAAATCAGCTCTTGATACTGCTAAGGCAGGTACTACTGTAACGACAGGTACTACAGAAACACCTTATTTTAAGGACTCTGTGGGGTATGCTCCAGAGTTGTCTGATGCTTACCTTGATGCAATTAAGGCTCTTTATGAGGGAACAGGTACTACTTCAGGTGTACGTTCTGCCATTAACTCGGCTTATACTTCTGAAGAGACTGGTGTTTCTGCAACTACACTTCGTAATTACAATTCAACAGGTACTCGTTTTGTAGAGGGCGAGTTTGTACCTTATGGCTCAGAGGACACAGATTCTACTGTAATCGTAGACTTTAACAATCTCACTACTGAACAAAGTAAGGAACTTTCTCTTTATGCAGCAACTATTATTAACGATTTGCGTGCTAAGTTGGGAACTTCTAAGCTTGCCGTGACAGATACTTCTGTTGCTTTAGCAGTAGCTTTGATGCAAAAAGAACAGTATTTCTATACCGTAAATACTTGGAGTGGTGAGAAAAATACCACCACTTACACTAAACCGCTCTCAGAGAATTTAGCATCTTCTGAAACAGAGATTGGCGTAACTGGTGGAACTTCTACAGCAGTTCAAGGCAAGCTAATTCCTACTTTTTCTTCTGTAGATGTGAATAATCTTACTATGGGGGATTTGAAGTTACTGGTGTATCAAGGTATCGTAAATTCTTTGATGGGTTCTTCAGAGTCTACAACTTCCCCTACAACTTATGCTAGTGCTTTCTCTATTCTAGGTTTAGACGGTACTCAAAACGTTGCCCTGGGGGTAGATTTGGCTCATGAGTATGCTCAGGGCAAACCTAATAGTTTCTTTACAACATTTGTATTTACTCCTGTTGCTACTAATATTACAACTAAAACAGTAGTAGATGAATCAGCAGTCGCAGCAGCTCAATCAGCTTATGATACTGCTTTGGATAATGCCCAAACAGCAAATGTAGCTTACCAAAATGCAAATACTGCATATGTTAATGCACA
>NZ_JAOTGC010000007.1:0-108096 GCF_044427445.1 Streptococcus sp. 2020WUSS084
TACATTTTCATGCCTTTCTAGTTGTTTTGTGGTTATTATAATTATAAAGCATGAAGTGGAAAACGAGCAACTCCTAATTGGAATTGCTCGTTTTTTATATGTGAGAAGCTAGTTTTTGCCCAGCCTCAACTCGCTCTTTTATTTTCAAGCTCGTGAAAAAACAGTCCGTTAAGGACTGTTTCAGAACGTAGACAAACTCCTAAAAATATAAAAAATTGAAGAAGTTTGCGAAAAATAACAAGTCATTAAACTCTTGGAAACATTGATATTTCGACGTTTCTGAGAGTTTTTTTATTTTCAACATAAAGAAAAAAGATTGAAGAAAATTGTCCAAAATGGACTTTTTCTGTTTATTGGTCTGATAGTCCGTCTTTTTGCCAGAATAGTGGCTATTTGGACAAAATAAAAAGGCTTCCCTGCCCTCATTTTTACCAATTTCTTGAGATTTAAACACGCCAAAGTCAGTCCAACCTTATCCTCCATTTTGGACTTGCCTTTCTCTCTTGTGTAACGAAGATTGTGGTACTCTTTGGCTGTCCCAAAGAGGCGTTCAATGGTTTCTTTCCGCTTCTGGTAGAGCTCCTTCATACCTTTCCTGTGCCGAATCTCTTCACAGCTTTCTAAAGCCTCTTTCCAAATGTGTCGAGTTACCACTTTCTGCTTGTTCTTGCTTTCTGTACAAATTGATAGAAGTGGACAAGTAGCACAGATAGCTGAGTCACTCTTATATTCCCGATAACCTTCTCTGGTTGTAGTGCGATAGGTTAAGACCTGATTCTCAGGACAGATATAACAGTCATAGTATTCATCATAGACAAAATCCTTCGAGCGTAGTTTCCCTTTCTTTCCTTTCGGTCGTGTATACGGAAAGACTGGAGTAATCTCTTGTTCTAGGAGGAAGCGAGCGATACTTGGGGTCTTATAGCCAGAATCGGCAACGAGAAAGCTAGGCTGAAAGGGTTGGAGTTTAGCGAAGAGTACAGGAAAGGCCTGGCTGTCATGGACATTGCCAGCCTCCACGCTATAAGCCAGAGCCCAACCATGCTTGTCACAAGCAACCTGAGCTGTATAAGCAAATACTTCCTTATGGTCCCCTTTATGAAACCAGCCACTTTCAGGGTCAGTTGTAGAAATTTTCTTAGCGATGGGTCCCTCCTCTTTTGCGGGCCCTAGCGGCTTTTTTGCATGCTTTTCTCTATCCCTGTTAATTTCAATCTCTAGCTGGTCACTCATAAACTTGGCTTGCTTTTCAATTTCACGATTGATGAATTTACGATTATTCGCCGCAGCCTTGATATGGGTACCGTCAATGAAAATTTCTGTTGGATCTATGAAGCCTGCATTGACGCAGAGACCTAAGATATGGGTGAAAATGCCTTCAATAACTTGTCTATCTTGAAAACGACGGACATAGTTCTTTCCGTAGGTAGTGAAATGAGGCACCTTATCATCCAGTCGAAGACCAAGAAACCAACGGTAGGCAGTGTTGACTTCGATTTCCTTAATGGTTTGACGCATGGAACGAATGCCGAAGAGACACTGAAGGATTGGAATTTTAATGAGCAGAATAGGGTCAAGACTAGGACGCCCTGTATCATCGCTATAGCTATCTGCGACTAAGTCATAGATAAAGGAGAAGTCAATAGCTTCCTCTATTTGACGAAGGAGATGATCTTGAGGAACAAGGTCATCTAAACTGTAGAAACCAAATTGACCGCGATTGTAGTCTGGATTTTCTTTGTGTAACATAGCGATTCTCCCTCTGCTTATTAGCTAGTATTCCTATCTCTATTATACTACTTTACATATGAAAAAGCCGTTAGAAATATAATTCTAACGACTTTGTCTTCATTCTGAAACAGTCCGTTAAGGACTGTTTTTTTATTTGAGACCGTATTTTATACCCCTTTATTCATTATCATTTTTCATTAAATAATAAGATAACTATATAAATAGAAGAAAGATTTTATAAAATTCTTATATATTCTTATCAATTATCATCAGTCGGAACTTTTTCCGTTACCAAAATAAAGAGTTTCCCCACCTATTCCAAGGAATAAGAAGTCTTATTTTTATACATCATTTTTTGAATAAAAATAAAAAGCTAGTATTTCTAGCTTTTTTTAATGTCTATTTCAAATTTTACACTATTGATATTTTTATTGTTTTTTATGTATCAATTTTGGTCAATTTTGGGGGAGAGATACACAAGAGGATTGACACCGTTATTTTCTGCATGTGCTAACATTCTAAATCAGGGGGGATATAGAAAAAATCTCTTGTCATAAATTCTACAAAATTTTTACCCCCTTTTTGTCTAACGGTTCCCGACTTGGAAGAAGTTCCCTTACTCGGTTCCCAATCATTTGAACATATTTCAACAGGGTAGGGGGGTAAAATATAAAATCAACAATCTATTATAATCTGATTCGTTTTTGACTTACGATAAATATAGACTAGATATTTTTTCCGATGTCCCTTTCCCGTTGCACGTTTCCCCTGCAGAAAAGCGTTTTGTTTTGGCATGGGGGCTTATTTATACTAGACTACTATCATCAGTGTAATAGTTGTTTATAATATTTTTCACGCGAGAAAAAATGTAGAATGACGGCGTGAAGTCCAAAGGCGATAGGGTGGTAGGGTACACCCCCCTATCTTCCAAATGCACTACAGACAATAGATAAGCCCTTAATACTAACATGTAAAGGGCTTAATGGTTTTATATTCTTTTTTGTATTTTTGGAGTGGTTTTCGTGTTCGTTCAATTAGTCATATCTTATATTCTGTCTAATTATGTTTCACTCTCTAAACTCAATGCTATCAAGGCTTTCAGCTATTCCTTAAATAATTACTAGCATTTTCTTCATTATGTCTAATTAATACTTGAAATTTGTCTTTAAATGTCAAAATTAGCCATCTTTGTATCTAGGTCATCTTGTCTAACTCCTATGTATATTAGCGTGATTGCTGGGCTTGAATGATTAAATATAGTCATTAAATCAGCTACATTCTTATATTTTTTATAATAATGATAGCCAAATGTTTTCCGCATGGTATGAGTACCAATATTTTCTATACCTAAATCATTCCCAGCGGTCTTTAATATCCAGTAAACTGTACGGCGGTCAAGCGGTTTATTTACACCGTTACGGCTTTGAAAAAGATAATGATGGGGCGGTTTACCTTCTACATACTTCCTTAACTCGTTCTTTAATGTTCGGGTCATTTTGATAGTTTTCTGCTTACCTGTTTTTTGTTCCCGAACTCGAATGTGCCAACCTTGGACGTCCTTAACTCTTAATTTTAAAATATCGCCAATTCTAAAACCTGTGTTTATTCCCACAAGAAATAGTATATAGTTCCTTTCATTCCAGGACCTTAGATAGTCCTTCATGGCTTGAATATCGTCTTTGTTTCGAATAGGTTCAACTGCGTTCATTTGCTATTTCCCCTTCTTTATCACGCGCATTTAAATTGTCATATTCACTAGCGGACTTATTTGGGAAATAGTATCGCTCTAAGTTTTCTAACCATTGGGCATGCCCTTCCAGCATTCCCTTATATTTTCCATCGGTTCGCGTTCTGAAGTTCTCTACATTGGTTTGCTTCAATAATTCCACCTTCTTTCTGTATTAAAATTACAACACCTTACAACGCTTAACAACACTTAGAATTATAAAGTGTTGTAGCGAAAACCCTTGGGGCGCAAGGGGTTTGAAGATGTTACTACACTTACTACACTTTTTTTGAATACGTTGAATTTTTTTATAATATATATACATACACAAGAAAGTATATTTCTTTTTTATTACTTTATATATAATAAGTGTAGTAAGTGTAGTAATATTCTGTAAAGCGTTGGGGCTGTTGGGGTTTCGTCACTACACTTTTTCTAAAAAGTGTTGTGCCAAGTGTTGTAAGTGTTGTAACTTATTTTTTCTTATAGCCCCTCTGCGCCTTCCCTTTGATGGGCACATATAGGGGTAAATAGTGGGGCTGGTCTTCCTTGGGGTAGAAACCTTTGGGAAGGTCTGCCCCTCTTGGTATCCTAATAGGATAAGCCAATTTTTCCCAGTCTTCGGGTAAATATTGCGGAAAGTGAGTGTGAAAACCTTGACTACTGAAATTATGTTGAAAATTATGATAATCTGCAAAGCCTGTAAAGTACCACCATACCCAATCATTAGGGATAAAGGTAGAATGTAAATTAGTAAATAGATTTTGTGAAAATGCTAAAACAGGATCTATGGCTTCCTGATATTCGTCAAGTAAATCTATAGACTTGCTCGGCTCTATAAAGTCCTTGAAATCTAGGTCGATAACTGTTTTTAACACGTATTCTAGGACGCTAGGGCGCGTGATATAATCGTTTTTGATTGCTCGGTTAGGTTTCCCTTTAAAGTGCTTATTAAAGGGCAAAATAACCATTCTACGCCGTATAGCGTGATAGTCTCCCCGTATCTTTGGTAGGGTGTTTGTTGATTGAATGACAA
Organism: Streptococcus sp. 2020WUSS084; assembly: GCF_044427445.1. NCBI lineage: Bacteria > Bacillati > Bacillota > Bacilli > Lactobacillales > Streptococcaceae > Streptococcus > Streptococcus sp. 2020WUSS084. The sequence goes on from NZ_JAOTGC010000007.1 coordinate 4,494, forward strand.
CAGTTTTTATAAAGGTACTATAAGCATCTTTCCCTTTTTTCTCTACCGTTACAGTATCCCCACCAACTAGGCTGAATAGTTTAGAAGTATCACGAATAACCGCCCCAGCTTGCACATCGTCGCCTATTATGGCTTGTTTTCCGATTGCTTGGGCTAGGGTAAAGCGATTATTAACATCTAAGTCCGTTATCTTTATACTTGCTATATTCTGCCGTCCTATTAGGTTTATAAATAACTCTTGTAGCGTTCCCTTTCCTGTTCCGCCTTCTCCTACAAACCAAAACATTTTAGCGTAACTTTCCCCACGTACAACGGCATTGAGTAGTTGAAGTGATAGCTGATAAAGTTCTTTATCCCCGTTAAATAAATCTAATAGCCAGTCCTTAAACTCCCAGCCCTTTATAGTCGGGCTTTGGGCGTGTGGATTGTAGTTGGTTTGTATCTTATGAGTGAATACCCTTGTTTCTGTAAATGGTTCTAGTGTCCGTGTCTTTCGGTTGTAGATACCATTGCCAACTATTATCAAATGTGGGGCGTTTTCCGCCTGTCTATGTGGTGCTTTTCGGGTTAAGTGGTAAATACAATCGCTAGCCCTTTTTTCGTTGTGCCGTGGCTCTATAATACTTATAAAGTCTTTTAAAAATTCCCTATCATTGATATAAAGCCCCTCATCAGGATTATAAAAATAAACGGGTTTTGTACCCTCATCGCTTTCAATTCTGCAAACTGTCAGCAGTTCCGCCATATATTGGGCAACTATCAAAGGTGGAACAGGCTTTTTAATTTCTGCTTGTGCCTGCTTATCGTCTAAACCGTCTTCTAATAGCTCTCTATAGCGTTCTGCCTGCTTGTGTTGGACAAATTGCAATACCTTCCCTTGCCAACCTTTAAACGTTCTAAGCCGTATATCACGCGCATTATATTGCGTTTCTCCTGTTATTTGTCTTCCATACTGTGTAATACTACCCACCTTCTTTCTATGGTCTAGCTTATGATTTTTGTATCTTGTTTTTGCTGATTGATAATGTATGCTATTGTATTTCCTGTAGCTTCAGCAAAATAAAGCCGTTTCATCATGTCTAAGAAATAACTTGCTAGGCTTGACCGTTTCACAATGGCAGAAAATAAATCTACTACTTGTTCAAAATCATAGCCATGTAAATACATTTGTCTAATAAAAATAGCCGTTTCTTCCTTGGTGTAAATCCCATTTGTGACAGTATCAAACATCCAGCCATCTAGGTATAGTCTGCTTGCTTGTCTTTGCTGGTCTAACGTGTATCTTTCAAAGTCTTCTAGTTTTGCTAATAGACTTGTTTTCATGATACTTATTGGATAATCTCTAATAAGTTCCCAATCTTTCGGGGCTGGTATTTCTTCAACTACTTTTAAAGTAATGTTGTTTAGGTTGAAAGGTGTGATATAACCACCAAATGGCAAGTAGTAAAAAAAGCGGAAAAAATTATCTTGCATTACTGCGCGTGTCGGATTGTCTTTTAGTAAATCTAGTAGTATTTGTTCCCCACGTTTTATAGTCACTTCTACAATGTTATACATCTTTTTCCCTTTCTATGTTCTTTTGTTTCGCTATTTGTTGCTTTACCCATTCAGCTCTATCTTTCTCATCTGACAAAGATATAAAAATATCTATTTCCTCGCGTGATATTTCTCCCTTAAGAAAAGCTATTATCACTTGGTAAATTTCGGGGTCTTCTTTTCTAACGGTTTCTAATAGTTCTTCTATATCCATTCTTGAAACTCCTAGTTATATCTCTTGCCAGCAAGCCAAATATAAGCCCCGTAGTTATCGTTTATATGTTGCGTGGTATGTTTACCCTCAGAAACTTTTTTAGGCATGCTAGGGGCTTGAATACTACCTAAACCAACGCCAAACCATAGAAAGAGGTTTAGCGGTGTAAATATTGCTATGAGTGTTAACGCTTGTTCTATTGTCATTTCTTGCATTTTATAAAATACCTCGTTCTTTTTGGTCTTTGATAATTAGACTGCGGATATAGTGCCAAATATTCCCTGTTGGCGCTGTTGCTAAATTGTCAGGATTTTCAAAAATCCGCTGTTCTTTATCCAGATAATCAAATAAAAGATAGTTGGGGCGCCCTTTCCCGATTGATAGCGCATTTTCTAAAAGAGTATTATCGTGTTTCCGTAACTCCCCTAACAAATAATCCACATTCGCTTGATAAAACTCTTCATGACCTGCCTCAGCCTCTTTATATGCCTCTGATAGTCTGTAAAACTCCATCCAAAGCGTTGTAATAGCCGTTCTACAGTCTTCAGCGATTTCAGTAGCTCCCTTGTGACCTTTGGCGATATGCCAATCGCTTAAAATATCTAGCTTTTCTTCTGCAACTTGTAACCGTTCTTCAAATTGTTTAAAATACTGTTTCATGTATGATTTTCCTTATACCTCGGCTTCTAGCAATACTTCAAGCCGTTTCTTTTCTTCTTCGATTTGTTTTTCAAGCGCCCCTATACCTGCCATTAGTTCGCTATGATTGGCTGGTATAAAATAGCCCTTATGATTGCCTTTGCGGTTGCCTATAATTGGTATTTTATGCTTGATTATCAGCCGTCTAACACATTCCCTAACCGTTCTTTTATCTAGGTTGGTTTGTTGTGCTATGTGGCGTGCCGTGATGGCTTTTTCAATTCCTACACCGATTAGGCTATATATATGCTTGTCGTTTCCTTTTAAGTCCATTTTCTCTCCTTTCTGCTTTTATTCTTGTATTTCTGGTATTGGCTCGCGCGGTGGCGCGTGCTTTTCCCGTGTGTTGACCTGTCTACAATTTTTCTTTTACTATACATGTTTTGGAACTAGCCTAGACTATCCCCAGCGGTTGCCCGCCCCAAACTTATCTTGTAAGTGTGTGCCAAAATAATAGCCTAGTTAGTGTGTGCTTTATGATTTTGAAAATCTTAATATCTTGAAATAAATAATATTGACTTGCCTTCTCATTGTCCTTATGGTATGATTAAGGCAATAACAAAGGTATGCAAGGGTTCGCCCTTCCCTGGTTATTGTTTAATCATTTGAAGGCTTGTCAGTTTGGTCGCTGGTGTAAGCCTTTTTTGTTGTCATTCTTTCAACTTTTCCAGTATTTCGTCAACATCTCGCACATCATAGTAGATAGACTTCCCTTGACGGCGTGACCTTAACCCGCATGACTTTAGATATTTCATGTATTTGTGGTCAAAGCCATATAACTCCATTACTTCCCCTTGTCGTAGGGGCTTTTTGTTTAGCCGTTCTATTTCGTCCTTTGCCATTTCACGCGCCAAAACTAACGCACCACGTACAAGTTCAAGGCTTGCGCTTTCGCTTTCGCTTAACAATGCTTCAGTCATTTGTTTTTTCCTTTCTGTTCAATATACCGCTTAAAATCGTCTATACGCCGTTTTTTTATTTTCTGGTATCTTTATACTACCCATTCTAAAAAATCGCTAGAATGTACCTTTTTTTGAGAATTTAACACCCTCTAGGCGTAAACCTCAGAAAATTCTTTGTAAATGTCGTCGGGGATTTCCGTTAGGGCTTGTTGTTGGAGTTGGATAGCCTTTAGGCGGTTTGTATCGCTTGCCGTTGGCTTATTGATAATGTCAGCCGTTGCCAAAACTTGCTTGAAATACTCATCTAGCTTTAACTTCCGCCCCTCGGTAATTTCTTGTTTTTCTTCTCGTTTGGTTTTTAAGAATTGAAATTCGTCAATTTCATCATTCAGCAAGCTATAAGAGATAATGCCACGGTGTCGCCATTGGTTAAAACGTGCCTTAATTCCCTCTATCGTCCAACCTTTTAGCCGTTCTAGGAGTAAATCAAAGCTAACTAGCCCATTATCTTCATAAACTTGTTGTAGTAGTTCCTGTGTAAATGGTGTTTTAGTCATCTTCCGTTTCTCCCTCGATATATTCCAGCTCCTTTTCTGTCAAAGTGCTATTGTACTCAGAAAGCAAGTAGCCTAGCCCTTCTTGTAAGCCTACCCATAGTTCACAAAATTCTTTTTTGTCTGCTTCTTTCGGGATAAGGGGCTGAAAGTCCTCTACTTTTTCGGCTAGGTCATACAATTCATACAGTTGTTTGAGTAAATCTAGGTACTTTTTACGGCTGATAGTATAGTTTTTACGGGCTTTCTTCCGTTTCTTGCCCTTTGCTCGATAATGTAGAGTGTGTTCCTCTAGCATTTCTTGGATCTGTACCCATGCTTGGGCGTTATGTTCCACCATATCGGGTAAAACTTCAGCATTTTCATCTAGCCCCATAGCTTCCGCCATGTTTACCTTGTCATCTACCCATTTTTTAAACTCTTTATAGGTCTGTTTCTTGCTCATTTTGTGTTTTCTCCTTTAGTTTCTCTTGTAAATAGCCTTGTATCTCCCATATGAAACGGCTAACGGCTTCAAATTTGCCCGCTAGTGTCGTTTCTATGGCTTCATTATTCAAACTAGCTAGATAATCGGTAATGTAGTCTAGTTCTTCATCTGACTTGTTAGCACGCTCTAGGAGTGCTTCAAGTTGCTTACTTGCCATTGTCTGCCCCTGTGTCTTTTGTATGCTCCCAAAGGGCTTTATAATCGCCGTCATGGTCTAGGCTCTCTAGTAGATAAAGGGCTTCATCGCCAAAATTTGCTATATGGTCTAGTGTTGTAGTGACTGCCATTTCTGGGAAGTCTGTATCTAGTGTACTGTCCGCCATATCCATTACCATTAGTTCAAGGTAAATAACCCTTTCTAGTAATTCTTGGCGTGTCGCCCGTTGTCCTAAAAAGGCTCTACGCTCAATAGAGTAGCGTTCTTCAAGTGTGGTCATGTTGTATTTCCTTTCTAGCACGCGCCTGCGTGTTTATTCTTTGGATTAGGTGGGGAAACCCTGTATTATCGTTTAATCATTTGTTTTTGTCGTTGGTCGTAGTTTTAAGGGGTACGCCCTTAAAATGGTCTTTAGTTCTTTTTTCTGCGCGTGATTGCCCTTGGTCGGTGGTCAATCATGAGTAAATAGCCATTGTAAGATAGCTAGAATGTACCTAGCCGTCTTTTTTAGGGTTAGATAAAGTAGTCCGCCTATGGTTGTCTCCTTTCTTACTAATGTACCTTATGTATCTTTTTTTAGTGGTCTAAATACCATTAACTTAATATCGTGGTAACACATACCAAGGTTAATCATAGCAATAACCATTTCTTCTAATGCTTGGTATCTGATAAGCTCTTGACTTGTTAGGCTGTCAATTCCACTCATACCTCCACGTTTTGCCATCAACTGCTTTTTGTTCATTCCTGTTGTACCTTTTAGCAAAAGGTTTGTAATCGTGCTATGCGCATGTTTAGGGGCTTTCTGCCATATTTCTATGCTGTCGTGTAGGGTCTTCTGCCTAGGTTTTTCTAGCGCTCTCTGATAGCGAAATTTTGCTACCTCGTCACGCATTTCAAAGAATGCTTTAACTAAATTCTTTTTAAATTCTCTGACAGGTTCAGTATTGCCTAAATAAGTAACTAATAAGGTTGCCTGTTGCTCATTTAATCGATAAACTTTCCTAGGTCGTCCGCCTAAACTTCCTTTTTCGGGTTTATGGATTTCAAATGACAAAACCCCGAAAACTTCTAAATCTTTCTTGTGTTTTTCAATCAGCTTTCTAACTGAGATATTCTCAATTTCAGCATGTTCTGCTATGATGTCGTGTGTCGTATATGGTTCTTTCCGTCCGTCCATGTAAACTAATTCCATGCTTTCCTAATCCTTTCTAATAATCTTTTGCTAGCCATTGCATTGCCTTTTGATAAACACTTGGCTTGACTTCTCCGCCATTGCATAGCTTTCGATATGTTGTTGGTACAACTTTAATCTCTGCACTAGCTTGTTTAGCGGATAACTTCTTATCCGCTTGTTTTCGGCGAATTGCTTTTGCTTGTTCTAAAGTTATAAGCATATATCTTCTCCTTTCACTCACATATTGTGAGTATTATATTACACTCTCATTTTGTGAATGTCAAGCAGAAAATTCACATTTTGTGAAAAAATATTGGTTTTTTTACACTTTTAAGTTATAATTATTTTTGCAAGAAAAAAAAGGAGGACTACTTTTTGGAAAATAGAATAGCTGAATTAAGAAAAGAAAAAGGGATGACCTTAAAAGAATTAGGTGACATTCTAGGCATAAGAGATAATACTTTGAGCCAATATGAAACAGGTAAGAGAAATCCTCAATTAGGATTATTACAAGAAATTGCCGACTTATTCCATGTTTCTATAGAATACTTAACAAAGAGTACTGATAAAAGAGATTTCCCAGTTAACAACGACAAAGAAATGTTAGAAATTCTTGAAATGATTGATAGTAATAAAATATCTTTATTAAATCTGTCAAAAGCAACTATGTTAGAACTCGCAATGAGAATAATACAAAAATATGACGATTTCCACGGCGGTAAATACGATAACTATCAAAATGTTGCGCTCTATACACTTCATACCGTTGAAAAGGAAATTGAAATTATGCAGTGGTACTCAACGAGAAGAAAAACTGATAATGAGACTATAGAAAAAATATACGATAAACTAACTTTCGAAGAAACTACAGTAACACCGCTAGAAGTTCTAACCTTTATAGAAGAAGGGGAAAGAATTAGCCATGATGACTTAAAAGACATCTTAGAAAAAATGAAAAGCTTACGCGATGAAGAAAAAGACTAAATCCAAAATAATACAACTTTTGTAATAATCTATAGACAACTAAAAAACGCCAACCCAGCAGGTCGGCGCGTGGAAATATACAAATTGATTGACACATAACCTATAATGGGGGTATAATCATAGTGTAAAGAATTGTTGTGAGGACAATTCTAGCACTAAATCAAAAAAGCCCCCAACGTGCCAGCGTTGAGGGTTTTTGTTTGCCCCTGTTTGGGGTTAGTCGTCGTTATCGTCTAAATAATACTTAACTACTTCAGTCAAGATATTAACCAATAACGGCGCTAGAATACTTGTGAGGATAAGTTCTAGCAACTAAATCACCTCCCTTCAGTAAATTCAGGGGGCTTGTATATCTTATCAGATAATTTATTTTGTTGTCAAATTCTCCCCGCTTACACACGGCAACATGTAAGCAACCATATTTTTATAATTGATATTTAATCCCAAATACTATAAACTAGATAAACGGAGAAAGCATTTATAACGCCCGAGGGTGTATATTTGCGTGAGGTGTCTAGTTTTGCTAGGCACTTTTTTCATTCTTAGTAACACTATAAGAAACCACTTATAAACACGCGCATACTATTTTATTCTTTCGATTAGGTGGGGAAACCAATAGGAAGGATAAACAAATGATTAAACAATACCAACTAAAAGACGGCTCTGTTAGATACTCTTATATTGCTTATGTAGGTATAGACCCACTTACAGGCAAAGAAAAGCGCGTAAGGAAAAGAGGTTTTAAAACTAAGAAAGAAGCCAAAATAGCTGAAAGCCAATTACTTCTAAAAGTGGAGCATGAAGGATTTTTTGACAAGCCAGATAGAATAACCTTTGAGGAAGTCTATAAGATATGGCTGGAACACTATAAAAACACCGTGAAGGCTAGTACATACGCCAGACAAAAGGCACAAGCAGACTTACATATCATCCCAGCCTTTGGCGCGTGCTACGTGGATAAAATAAGCCTACCAATGTGCCAAAAACAGGCTCAAGAATGGTTTAAAGGCTACAAGAAATACGCTAACTTTATCGGTATGACTAAGATGGTTTTAGATTTTGCGGTAAATCTGGGCTATATTCATGATAACCCCATGAAGAAGATAATAAAGCCCCGTAAATCCTCTGAAGTCGATGAAGAAGAAAAGAAAAAAGAAAACTTCTACAGCCGTGAAGACTTGCAAAAGTTCCTAGACTGCCTAGCAAAGGAAGACAAGGAAGAAATAGCCTGCATTTTCCGCTTACTCGCCTTTACAGGTATGAGAAAAAGCGAAGTTCTTGCCCTACGGTGGAAAGACTTAGACTTCTTTACCTCACGTTTATCAGTTAGCCAAATAGTAGCCTACGGAGAAAATAACACTATTGTCTATCAAACACCCAAAACAAAAAAGAGTAAGCGCACTATCACGCTTGACCCTATTACCGTGTCTATTCTGAAAAAATGGGAAAAGACTAGACAGTTTTTAAACTTCCCCCAGCGCGTGAAACCAACTGACCTAGTTTTTCCAGCAGAAACAGGCAACGCCCATAGTTTTGATTATATAAACTATAATCTACGTTGTATCCTGAAAAAATATGACTTGCCTTATATAACGCCCCACGGTTTCCGCCATACACATTGTAGCTTACTTTTTGAAGCTGGGGCATCGATTAAAGAAGTACAAGAAAGATTAGGTCATGAAGATATTAAAACAACTATGAATATTTACGCTCATGTTACGGAAAATACAAAAGAAAAAACGGCTGAAAAGTTTGCCCAATTTTTGGGAATGTAACGCCCAGCCGTTACCATTTCCGTTACCATTTCAAAAAGAAAACCATTCCCAAGGCACGGGAATGGCTTAAAATCAACGTTTCTAACGGTTTTATAACGCTGATTATTTGAGACCGTATTTTTTGTTGAAGCGATCCACACGTCCATCTGCTTGAGTGAACTTTTGACGTCCAGTATAGAATGGGTGTGAGTCTGATGAAATTTCCACACGGATCAATGGGTAAGTTTCACCTTCGAATTCAACTGTTTCGTTAGATTTCTTAGTTGAACCGCTAAGGAACTTGTAGCCAGTAGTTGTGTCCATGAAGACAACAGTGCGATATTCTGGATGGATATCTTTTTTCATTTTAAAATTCCTTTCTGCCATGGACTCTTTCCGAGCCATAGATTATAACCATTTAAGTTTACCAAAAGTTTGTTCTTATGGCAAGTCTTTTTACCTATTTTTTTAATATTTTTTCAAGTTATAGTACAGAAGCACCTGAAGCAAGGTCAGAAGTTACTCTGGCGCCAAATCCCCCTCTTGAAGGACTGCCCAAGCTATCAGAAATTCTTTCTTTACCGGCAAGAACTTTCTCAGAAAGCCCTGAGGTCACTAGAATCCTGCCATCCAGCCCAATCAGAACCGCCTCGATACCATCAGTCTCTTCTACCATCTTATAAATCCGAGTTATTTCTTGACCAAACAGTCGAGTCGTCCAAATCTCACCATCAACAGATTGTTTGGATACAATGGTCAAACTAGCCAGCTGCGACTCCATTGGATAGCCAGTCTCAGGACTCAAAATATGATGATAGGTCTTTCCATTCACGGTAAGGGTTCTTTCGTAAATACCAGAGGTGACTACCGATTCTTCTCCTATTTTGAGGACGAGGGCATTTTCACCACGTGGTTTCTGAGGATCCTGTATACCAATTCGCCAATAGCCATCGGCATTGTGAGGAGCTTGACCAAAGGTCAGGACGTTGCCACCCAGGTTAATCAGTCCAGCTTCCACACCTATTCTTTTCAAGAAGTCGACAATCTTATCTGCTACATATCCTTTAGCCAGAGCACCTAGATCGATCGCCATGCCTTCTTTTCTCAAATAGACTGTTTGCTCTTCATCATCTAATTCAATGTCCCTTGGATTGATGAGTTGGAGTTTTTCACTGATCATTTCTTGAGTTGGAAGTTTGGCATCGCTAAATCCAATCCGCCAGCTTTGTACAAGGGGGCCAATGGTAATATTCAAAAAAGATCCCTGAGCCAGACTGTGTTCTTTGCCCAATTTGATCAATTCATACAGGTCATCGGCAACAGGAACCGCCTGAACACCTGCATTGAGGTTGACCTCCATCAATTCAGAAGTCAAGTCATTGGCAGAAAACCGATCCTTGTAGAGATAGAGCAACTCTTCTACCTGATCCAAAATCGGTTCTGCCTGTGGATGCCAGATTTTTGTTTCAATGACAGTGCCCATTAAACGAAGGGAGCGACTACTTGCTTGCATTCCTCACTACCTCTTGGATTTCTTGGTATATTTGCTCATTTTCGGAGAGTGAATAAGAGTTAGCACCACTTGCTAGTGGGTGGCCACCGCCATCGTGGCGTTTGGCAATCTCGTTGATTGGAAGATACTTACTGCGCAAACGGACTCTGTAATTTCCGTCAGTTTGTTCCACAAAAATCCCCCAAGATTGAACGATTCCAATACGTCCTGGCGCACCTACGATAAAGGAAGTGTCCGCATCGGTCACCCCGTATTTTTTGAGAATATCCTGTGTCAAAACGACACGTGCCGCACCATGTTCATCCACTTCCAAGTTGTCGTAGACGTAACCTATCAACTTGGCAATCTTGAAATCGATGGTATCCATTTGGCGAGACATCCTTGCAAAGTCAAAATCTTCTTGGCGGAGACGAGCAACAATCTCAAAGGTGCGCGAGCTGGTTGCCGGATAGAGAAAGCGACCTGTATCGCCCACAATTCCTGCATAGAGTAGACGTGCAATCTCTCCATCTAGTTCCAGTTGGCATTGGATAGCCAGTTCCGTAATCATTTCACTGCATGAGCTGGCTTCCGTATTGACCCAGAGCAGGTCACCATAAGGCTCTTCATTGGGGTGATGATCGATTTTAATCAAGAAATTTCCTTGAGTATAACGGTCGTCATCCACACGCGCCGTATTGGCAGTGTCTGTCACGATAACCAAGGCTCCTTGATAATCTTGGTCTGCAACTACGTCCATTCCTGCCATCCAAGCAAGATTTGGTTCCTCAAAACCGGTTACCTTGATGGTTTTTTCAGGAAAATTCTTCTGTAAGAGTTTCTGCAAGCCAACTTGACTACCAATGGCATCCGGATCTGGTCGTTTATGTCGGTGAATAATAATCGTGTCGTATTCGTGAATTTTTTCAATAATTTTACTGTAAATTGTCATAGCAACTCCTTTTCATCATTTTAGCATAAACTTCCCCTTTTGAAAATGATGGGAGTGTGGTATAATGGAATTACTATGTAATTTGGAGGAAATTATGGCACTAGCAAAAATAGTTTACGCTAGTATGACTGGTAACACAGAAGAAATTGCTGACATCGTCGCCAGTAAGCTAGAAGAGTTAGGTTTGGAAGTACAGGTTCACGAATGTACGACTATTGAAACCGAAGAAATCTTGGATGCGGACCTCATCGTGGTAGCCAGCTACACCTATTCTTACGGTGGAGACGGTGAGCTTCCAGATGAAATTGTTGATTTCTATGCTGACCTAGCTGACTTAGATTTGACCGGTAAGGTCTACGGTGTTTGTGGTTCTGGCGATACCTTCTATGATGACTTCTGTAGTGCAGTAGATGACTTTGATGTCATGTTGGGTTCACGTGGTGCAACTAAGGGTGCCGAAAATGTTAAGGTAGACCTTGCTGCTGAAGATGAGGATATTGTTAACCTTGAGCAATTCGCGACAGACCTTGTTACTAAACTAGATACAATGAATTAACTGACAGACAGACTGGCTTATCAATAGGTCTAGTCTGTTTTCTTTTAGCCTATTCTTAAGATTGTACACCTATTGCTTGCAATCTTTATTTTTTTGATATATAATTAACTGGTTAAGTTTTTTTAAAAAAAGGAGAATTTTATGGCTAAAAAATCAAAAATGGCACGCTATCAGAGGCAATTGGAATTAATCGAACGTTATGCAGATTTGCGAAAAAGTCTCAAAGAAAAAGGTGACTATCAAGCACTTCGAAAATTGCCTCGCGACTCAAATCCAAATCGACTGAAATACCGCGACAGGACCGATGGCCGTCCGCATGCTTATATGCGAAAATTCGGTGTGAGTCGGATTACCTTCCGTGAATTAGCCCATCTTGGTCAACTTCCTGGGGTAAAAAAAGCAAGTTGGTAACTTCCTCAAACAAGGCTAGTATTCTGCCTTGTTTTTTGCTATACTAAAAAACAACTGAAACAATATACGGAGGTCTATAAGATGAATTTGGATTGCATCCGCGAACAGATCAACACGATTGATAGCCAATTGGTTGAACTACTTGAAAAACGAATGGAGTTGGTCGACCAAGTCACAGCCTACAAACGAGCAACAGGTAAGCCTGTTTTGGATACCAGCCGAGAAAATGCTGTCCTTGAAAGAGTTGGAAAATTAGTTCAAAAGGATGATTACCGCTCTGCCATTCAAGCAACCTTTAGTGATATGATGGCCCAATCAAGAGCCTATCAATCTTCCAAGCTAGCGAATCATGAGGAATAAGATGAAACAAGCCATCCAACTCCTTTTCTTTTCCAGCTTAATTGGAGTCGGTGCAGGAATAATTACCACACTTTTTGGGAAAATTCTACTAGGGGTTAGTGACTTACGATCTGAATATTTTACTTTTCTAATTCCTTTTCTGCCACTTGCAGGGATAATGATTGTTTTCATTTATCAAAAATGGGGGAGGGAAGTCCAAGCAGGCATGGGCTTAGTCTTCAAAGCTGGACAAGGGGAGAATGTGCAAATTTCTCCAGTTCTCATTCCGCTCATCATCTCTACAACTTGGCTCAGTCATCTTTTTGGCGCTTCCGTTGGTCGCGAGGGTGTAGCTGTTCAACTTGGTGCCAGTCTCTCGCATTGGTTACAAAAACATGGTTTCACACACTTGCCCAAAGACATGATAACAAAGATTGGTATGGCCGCAGGTTTTGCTGGGCTATTTCAAACACCATTGGCTGCTAGTTTCTTTGCCATTGAGGTTTTAGTCGTTGGCCAATATTCTTGGACAAGTCTCCCCTATTGTCTAGTCGCTGCTCTCACGGCTTCTACTACTTCCCATTTACTGGGATTGGAGAAATTTTCGTATGCCATCGCGACTACCTCATTCCATTTTACAGATAGCTTCAAATGGCTTCTAATTGCCATCTGCTTTGGAGTTGTAGGTAATTTATTTGCTTGGTTTCTGGCGCAAGCAAAAAGCATCTCAACTCGATGGCTTCCAAATCCTTACATTAAAATAGCTATCATGGGAGTTGGACTGACCGTTCTACTATTTTTCTTCCATCAAGGTCGTTATGCTGGTTTGGGGACCAATTTGATTGATGCCAGTCTAGCTGGGGAACAGGTGTTTGCTTACGATTGGCTACTAAAACTCCTACTAACCTGTCTTTGTTTGGCTGCAGGTTTTCAAGGAGGCGAAGTTACTCCACTCTTTGCGATTGGAGCAAGTTCTGGGGCTGTTTTAGCAGGATTACTAGGTCTACCAACTGAACTTGTTGCAGCCCTTGGGTATTGTGCCGTATTTGGAACAGCCACCAATACCTTACTAGCTCCTCTCTTCATTAGTTATGAAGTATTCGGAGCTAATATCCTGCCCTATGCTATTCCTGTACTTGCCATAGCTTATCTTATAAACAGAAAACAGACTATTTATGGGGTGCAGGTGAGGAAATTCAATAATGCAAAAAAGCCTATCATTTAGGCTTTTTCGTATACTCTCCATCTCCCCTGCAGGAATCGAACCTGCAACTAATTCTTAGGAGGAATTTGTTATATCCATTTAACTAAGGGAAGTCTGCCTCTCTATTGTACCCCAGAAGAGAGCAGATTGCAAGAGCAAGGTTATGTAAGTTTTTTCAAATTTTTACAAAAAAGCAGAACTTACTCTAAGATGAAACACTATTGTTTTTATGTATTCCTCTCATGATAGTCTCTAAAAGAAGCGCTCCTAGAACATACTTCGAAAATTTGTCGTTTTTATGCTTGATTCCTATTCCCCTTCCTTACGTCTCATTGAGACAGCCATTCCGAGTGAGACTAAGCCACCCAAGCTAATAAGAAGTGAGCCTAGGGCTTCTTGACCGGTATTTGGAAGTGTTTGATTTCCTGATGCTTTTTCAGCTTTCTTATTTGAAATAGGAGCCACACTTCCAGATGGTGCCGGTTGCTCGTTTGCTTTCTGATTTGCTACACTATCGCTACCGTCGCTTGCTTTTTCAGGTGTTTTCGTATCGGTAGTTGTCCCAGCAGTATCTCCTTTTTCTTCTGCTTTTGGTTCTTCTACGTACTTCTCTACAAATGCTTTTCTACCTGGAATTGTTGCACTAATGGTTTGACCTGCTTTTTCTAAATCAGTTAAGTACTCCACAAATACTTCTGTATCTGGATTGATAGCACCAATCAGTTTAGCTTCTTTGAAAATCGAGAAGCCGTCCCCACCACCAAATAAGAAGTCGTTGATGACAAGTGTATAGGTTTCTGTCGGAACAATCTCTGTTCCATCTTCTTTGAAGGCTTTAACAACCTTGTAAGGATTTTCTTCCGTTGGATTATCTGCTTTCGTATAGATATATTTGATTCCAGACATTTGAAGGAAATATTTTTCACCTTCATCATATTGTTGATTTAAGGCTGTATAAATCTGCTCACCTGTCATCTGAACAACTTGCAAGATATTCCCAAATGGTTGCACAGCCTGTGCTGCACCCCAAGTAACTGTTCCATCTTCTTGGACTTTCAAATCTGCCCGAATCCCGCCATCGTTTGTCATTGCAAAGTCAACATCATAACCCGATTTCTTAGCGATAGCTAATTGAGCCGATGTTACTAGATTACCTACAGCACTTTCTTTAAATTCATTCACTTCGCGAGAAATATCTGTCGCTTGACTAGCTGTAGCAATTTTTTGCTCTGTTACTTTTTTAACAATGGTATTTGCCTCATCCACAATTGCCTGAATTTCCGGACTTGGTGTTTTCTGCCCTGGTGCTACTGCAATAATTTTCGCAGTCGGAACAGCTTTAAAGTCGGCAATATCTGTATCATAAATAGCCCTAACATCTGCGTAAGCCTTACCTTGTGAGGTAGCTTGAACAATCAAGGTTTTGCCCGTTGTACCGTTTGTATAGACATGGTTATGACCAGCAAATACAAGGTCAACTGAGTGTTCAGGATAGATTTCATTTAGCTTAGCAATCATATCTGCAGCTTCACCAGCAGCCACACCATCCTTGCTTGTAGCTGGAACGTGAGCCAGTACAACTATCGCATTTACACCTTTTTCAGCTAACTCACGCGCATATTTAGCAATCGTCTCTGCCTCATTCAAAAAAGTGTACTGCTCATAGTTTTTCTTCAAAACAAGATTAGGAATTTCTGTCGTAACTACACCAATAAAGCCAATCTTAGCTTCTTTATCATTCACGGGAATAGTCTTAATAGCGTAGGGCTTCCAACCATACGGAATTTCACCCGTTTCTTTGTCAATAACGTTAGCAATAACAATCTCCTGTTTAGCAGCTTCACGAGTATAATTATCTACAATCTCATTAAACTGACCTTTTTTTGGAGCTTCACCAGTCATGATACGGTTATACTCATCAAGTCCCTCATCAAACTCATGGTTCCCCAAAGTCCCGTATTCAATATCCATTTTATTAAAGACTTTTACAGTTGGTTCATCTTGCAAAAGTCCAGAATTCGATGGACTTGCACCAACCATATCCCCAGCTTGAACACGGATAGACTCTGCAGGTGTCTCTGTTTCTGCTGCTGTTTCTTCAAATTCTGCTTGTGAATCATCCATGTAAGCATCAAGTAAAGCGGCAGTTCCTGCATTCCGAACTGTTTCCCCTTCCAATCGCGCTGTCCCCGTCATATCAAGCGCACCATGGAAATCATTAACTCCCATAATTTGGACAGCTAATTCATCTGCCAAAACAGTTTGTGTTGCAATAACGCTAAAACCAGCTACAAGAGCTAGTATACTGCTTTTCAACCGAATATTCTTTTTCATAAGCAAAACAATGCTCCTTCTATTTTTTTCATATTGACATATCTATAATAATCCTTTTTTTACAGCTTTTCAATATTAAATCAGTCATTTATAACAAAAAATTATAAAAATATTCGTTTATTCTTACTTTTACATCGTTTTTCTGAAAATATCTTGTCATTTTTATCTATAATACGAAAATTCCCTTTCTTCCCTTACACAATTCTCTCAAAAATAATCCTGGCAACTAAAAAATCTCTTCCCAAAAGAAGAGAACTGTTCTTATTTAGCTGCTTTATAAAGTTCGTTAACCTTGTCCCAGTTGATTACTTCAAAGAAGGCTTTGATGTAGTTTGGACGGACATTACGGTAGTTGAGATAATAAGCATGCTCCCAAACATCCAATGCCAAAATTGGTTTCAAACCTTGCATGATTGGTGTGTCTTGGTTAGCAGTTGAGATAACTTCCAACTTGCCTTCTTTATTAACAACCAAGAAAGCCCAACCTGAACCGAAACGAGTTGTTGCTGCTGTAGTGAAGACTTCTTTGAATGCATCAAATGAGCCAAAAGTTGCATCAATATCTGCTGCCAATTCTGCTGAAATTTCTGTTTTTTCAGGTGAAAGCAATTCCCAGAAAAGAGCATGGTTCAAATGACCACCACCGTTGTTAATCAAAGCTTGGCGGATGTCTGAAGGAATTTGGTCAACATTTGAAAGAAGAGCTTCAAGGTCTTCGCCAATTTCAGGATGTTTTTCAAGTGCTGCATTAGCATTTGCAACATAAGTCGCATGGTGCTTACCATGGTGAAGGGTCATTGTTTCTCCATCAATATGTGGTTCCAAGGCATCGTATGCGTATGGAAGGTCTGGTAAAATAATTGCCATTTTCGTTTTCTCCTATACTAAGTGATAGTTCTATTCTACTCCAATGTGAGAGCCTTTTCAATTTATTTGTCTGAAACTACGGTTGACCCGCGGTCTAAAAATACTCTTTTTACTATGTGGTCGCAATTTTTAATAATGCCAAATCAAATAAATAATCCTTATCAAATTGGCCTGTTTTAATTTGAAAATCTGTATCGATTAGGAGCTTGACGACTTTTTTCAAAAATCCAATGGACAGATGGCGTGAATCACGCAAAGCATACTTTACTTGGTATGGATTCACCTTACGCCCCATAATAGTTGATAACTCAGCTACTATCTGCTGTTCCCCTCGGCCTTGCTCTAGTAGTATTTGCACCTGTAGATAGGTTCGAAATTGGGTTAGCATGATGGCAATCAACTTAACCTCTTCCTCCCCTTGTAACCGCAAGTCACGAACTAAGTTGCGAGCCTCATCTACCTTGGATTGTAGAATTAACTGTGTTAAATCAAAGATATTATCTTGTAGTGTTTTGGGGATAGCCGCATCAATATCTGAAATTTCAATCGTCTCTTTTCCCTTATAAGATTGAAGAAAAGCCAGGTTCTTACTGATTTCTGCAAAATCAAAATTGGACTTTTCTAAAAGATATTGAAAAACCTCTCCTCCCATCTGCAATCCCAGATGCATTATCTCCTTTTGGAAATGATTTTTCAAATCCATCTCCTTCAGAGGATTGGCTTCTAATACTAGTCCATCTCGTTTGAGGAGTTTGACCAGACGACGCTTACTGTCCAACTTACCCGGTGCTAGAATGACCAAACGTGTTGTTTCGACAGGATTTTCCAAATAGGCCTCAAACTGTTTGAATTCATCATCTGTCAAATGCCGTTTTTTATCTGTCGTTAAATCTGCAAAATAATCAAGAATCACTACTTTTTCATCTGAAAAGAAGGGAAGAGAAACTAGGTCCAAGTCTACCTGATGATAATCAGCCTCCGACATATCAAAATAGGCAAAACCTAAATCTGCCGCATCAAAATCAAGCTTCCTCAGAAGTAAGTCTTTCGCTATTTGGTATTGTCCGATGTCTTCACCGCATAAAACGGTCAGAAGCTCTAATTTCTCTTTTTTTAATTTTTCAATCTGTTCAATTACTGTCATAAAAACCTCAAAATTCTTTTCTCATTGTACCACAAAAAGAGCCTAGACATAAAGTCTGGACTCTTTCATTGAAATTTATATCAGGAAGGTAGAAAAAATTAATTGATAATCACTCCAAATGACCTATTTCCCAAATAGCAGTTCCTTTGTTAGCTATTCCACCACCCTTTGAAATTCCACCAAGTATCTTGAAAAGTATCCTTTATCCGATCTCTCCAAGTCTTATTTTCTTCTTCCTCAATAGAACGTTTGAACAAGGCATCTGCGTACTCATCCTCTTGTTCCTTTTGATTCTGTTCAACTCGTTTCTTTTCGCTTTTATATACTAATTGACCAAAATACAAATTCCCATCGTCTGCAAATTTTAATGTAACAACATCACCTTCTTCGAGTTTCTTATTCAATTTTACAACATAATCTCCACTGCCATCCGCACGTTCCCCACTTGTATACCACACTTTCGTTTGGCAATTCTCTGTAGTATAATTCGGACACTTGAGTTCATGCTTTACAGGCTCGACCTTCAATCGTTCTCCATTTATATATGTAGCGACATAACCAAATGAGCCAACATGGACATGAATAGAGTCTGAACCAGTTCTAAAAGGAGCTACTTTTACCCCCAGAACATTCTGTTGACCTACTGGTACAAATATTGAAGTCTCCGCCTTTACACTTGATAACGATAGTAAACCGATGACAAAGGTAACTAAAATAAATGATACTTTTCTCAATTTCATTTTGCTTTTCTCATAGTAGTACAATATATTATCCAGAATTAGTATATACCAATTTCATAGAGAAAGCAAGAAAAAAAGCTCTTTAAGTAAAAACTAAACTCAAAAACTCAATTCTTATCCAGCACCTTGAAAGGAATGTGGGAATAATCTCTGTGCGTTTTTAAAAATTCCAAGGCTTCTTTTTTTACCTGTACGAGATTGACACCTTGGGCACTGGCTCCATAGACACAGCCACAATAGCACTGGCGATAAATGTCATACTCTTCACACATTTGAACTGAACGCTGATAGCCTCCATTTTTCTTAAAGTCACTCGGAAGATACTGGGTATCGTATAATTTCTGCACCTCAATCCCAATAGCATTGATGGTCTGCGAATTCTTATGTGGACTGATTGTCAAAGCCGAACCAAAATAGTCAAAACCAAGCTCAACTGCCTTCTCCGCAGTCTTATCCAACCGATAATCATAGCAAACCTTACACCGATCTCCTCCCTCTGGCTCATTGGCGAGATGCTGAGTTTTCTTGAAAAATTCCTGAGGGCTATAGTCAGCTTCTAGGTAGCCTACCGACTGTCCAGTTTTCTGATTAAATTCTTTGACAAACTGGGCCGTCACGGCTGCCCGCCGCTGGTACTCCGCCTTTGGATGAATATTGGAATTCGCAAAATAGATGGTTACATCTGCATATTGAGTCAAGTACTCCAATGTATAGGTCGAGCATGGGGCACAACAGACATGCATGAGAATTTTCGGTCGAAGCCCCGCTTCCTGCCACGTGCTTGCCATTTTTTGAAACACTTTATCATAGTTAACCTTTTGATTCGGTGATAGAGTCGATAAAATCTCTTCAACTTTAATCATACAAACCTCCAAATATACATTCATTATACTATATTTGAAGACCACTGCATAGATAGCAATAACATAAGAGAACACTCCCCATTTCCACCTAAAAAGGTCCCTAAAAATGAACAAAAGGGAAGACCGTCTGCCGGCGGTCCCTATTTCCGACCTAAAAAGAGGCGTCAGCCACGAGGACAAACTAGCAACCCAAGTTGCTAGTTTTCCTATCTCCCGATTAAAACAGCCTATCCGAATATAAAAAAACTGCCTGCCGGCAGTTCTCATTTCCAACCTAAAAAGGTCCCCCGGACCTTTTTAGCCACCCAGATATGCTTTTTTGACTTCTTCTGAGGCGAGGAGTTCTTTTCCTGTTCCTGAGAGGACGACTTTTCCTGTTTCTAGGACGTAGCCACGGTCTGCGATAGCAAGGGCTTTGTTGGCATTTTGCTCAATCAAGAGGACAGTTGTTCCTTGTTTTTGAATATCTTGGATGATATCAAAAATTTCTTGGATAAAGATCGGAGCCAAGCCCATTGATGGTTCATCAAGGAGCAAGAGCTTTGGTTGGCTCATTAGGGCACGTCCCATAGCCAACATCTGTTGCTCCCCACCTGAAAGGGTAGCTGCATCCTGGTTTTTACGTTCTTCCAAACGTGGAAAACGAGCAAAGATTTTTTTCAAGTTTGCTTGGTTTTCTTCACGATTGTTACGAAGGAAGGCACCCATTTCCAAGTTTTCCATAACAGTCAAGCCTGCAAAGACATGTCGACCTTCTGGAACTTGTGACAAACCGTCTGCAACGATTTTACGAGCAGGAACTTTTTGAATCTCATTTCCAAGGAAAGAAATCGTTCCAGCTGATGGACGAACAAGTCCTGAAATAGTACGAAGGATAGAGGTTTTACCAGCACCATTAGCGCCGATAAGTGTTACAACTTCACCTTCATTAACCTCAAAGCTAACATCTTTAACAGCTTCGATAACACCGTAGTTAACGGAAAGATTTTTTACTTCTAACATTGCCATTAAGCTTCACCTCCAAGGTAGGCTTCAATTACACGCTTGTTATTACGAATTTCTTCTGGTGTACCATGGGCAATCAAACGACCGTACTCCAATACGTATATCCGCTCTGTCACTTCCATAACCAAGCTCATATCGTGTTCAATCAAGATGATAGTAATGCCAAATTCTTCTTTGATTTTACGGATAAGTTGGGTCAATTCTGCCGTTTCTTGTGGGTTCATACCAGCCGCTGGTTCATCCAAGAAAAGAATTTTTGGTTCAGTCGCAAGGGCACGAACGATTTCCAAACGTCGTTGTTGACCGTAAGGAAGGTTTTTAGCTAATGTATCTGCATCGCCATCCAAATCGAAGATTTTCAAAAGTTCAATCGCTTTTGTTTTCAACGCTTCTTCATTCTTATAGAATGCTGGAAGACGGAAGAAACTTGCAAATACTTCTGATTTACCATGGTTGCCAAGACCAATCAAAACATTTTCCAAAACGGTCATATTTTTGAACAAACGAATGTTCTGGAAAGTACGACCAAGACCAAGCGAAGCAATTTTTGATGGTGCTTTACCGTTCAAAATAGTCCCTGCAAGAGAAATTGTCCCCTCGCTTGGCTCATAAACACCTGTCAAGAGGTTGAAAAGAGTCGTTTTACCAGCACCATTTGGACCGATAAGACCAACCAATTCCCCCTCATGAAGTTCCATGGTCACGTCACCAACGGCAGTTAGGCCACCGAAGTTCTTGGTTAAATCTTTTACTTCAAGTAATGCCATTACTTAACCTCCTTCTTCTTGAGTAGAGCTGCTACGCTGAATTCCTTAGTTCCCAAAAGACCTCCTGGACGGAATATCATCAAGAGAATAAGAGCTAATGAATAGATAATCATTGAAATATCAGAGTAACTCTTGAGGAATACGTTCAAAATACCAAGTACAATGGCTGCTACAAAGGTACCTGTGATAGAGCCCAAACCACCCAATACAATGATAATCAAAACGTTAACGGAGGTCATAAAGGCAAAGTCTTTCGGAACAATTGTCCCAACGTATCCTGCATGGAGACCACCTGCAATGGCTGCCGTCATGGCACCAAATACAAAGGCTGAAACTTTCACAAATGTTGGATTGACACCTACAGATTCTGCCGCAATTTCATCCTCACGAACAGAAATTGTAGCACGTCCCATCGGACTGCGCAAAAAGTTAACTGTCACCAAGGTTGTGATGATTACAAAAATATAAACTAAAGGCCAGCTTGTAAAGAGTGGAATAGACATAATACCTGCTGCACCATTCGTTACACTACCACCATTGATAATTAAAATACGAATAATCTCTGCAACACCAAGAGTCGCAATTGCAAGGTAGTCACCTTTCAAACGAAGGGTTGGAATACCAACTAAAAGAGCTACTGCACCTGAGATTAACATCCCAACAATCAAGGCGATAGCAAATCCACCATAAGTTGGCATCATTTTCCCAAGAATACCTACTGCATAAGCACCAATAGCCATAAAACCAGCATGACCAAGTGAAAATTGACCAGAGAAACCAACAATCAAGTTTAAACCAACTGCCAAGATAATTTGAATACCGATTTGCTGAACAATCTGGATGTAGTAAAAATTCAGAATCCCTGCTGATACAAGACCTTGAATAAGCCCAAAACCAGCCAATAAGATAGCCAACCAAATCGCATTAACTTTTAAATTTTGCTTCATGGTTACACCTTCTCTTTCACATTTTTACCAAGAATACCACTTGGACGCACCAAAAGGATGATGATCAAAACAGTATATACGATCGCATCACGGAAAGTATCGAATTCAATTACATAGGTAAATGTTTCGATGATACCGATAACGAAGCCACCAAGCGCAGCACCTGGAATAATACCGATACCACCCAATACTGCCGCTACAAAGGCTTTCAAACCTGGAGTCATACCCATCAAAGGCTCAATCTGGTTGTAGTAGAGACCTAGGAGAACACCCGCAGCACCCGCAAGAGCTGACCCAAGAGCAAAAGTAAAGCTGATTGTACGGTTTACATTGATCCCCATAAGCTGAGCTGCATCGCTATCTACAGAGACCGCACGCATGGCTTTCCCCATTTTTGTACGTTTGACAATTAATTGAAGAGCGACCATCAACGCAAGCGATACACCAAGAATAATCAACTGGATATTGGTAACAGAAACTGGACCAAGGTTAAAAGTCACAGCTTCGATTGCTTGTGGAAAGGCTTTTACGTCTGCTGTAAAGAATTTAATCATAGTGTATTCTAAGAAGAAGGATACACCGATAGCCGTAATCAAAGCTGCTATACGCGTTGAATTACGCAAAGGACGATAGGCTAAAAACTCTATAACGACACCGAGAATAGCCGTCCCTACCATCGCTAGAATGAGAGCAACAAAGAAACGCGTTCCACCATCTGCAATAAAAGTTAAATTATTTAATAGGAAGTACCCCATAAAAGCACCCATCATATACAAATCGCCATGGGCGAAGTTAATGAGTTTGATAATTCCGTACACCATGGTATAACCAAGGGCCAAAAGGGCATAAACAGAACCAAGAATCAAACCATTGACAAGTTGTTGAAGCATAGGTTCACCAATCTTTCTAAATATTTTTCGAGCTCAATAGCATTGTTACATTATACAAAATTTTCTGAAAATAAGCAAGTTAGATAGAGAGTTTAATCATTAAAATTACCGAAAATTTAACCAAATTTTAAAGCAACATGTATACTATTCTATACATTCTGGCAAGTAAAAAAGAGGGAATTCCCTCTTTTCGTCCACTATTAGTCAATAGAGATAGTATCTACAGATGATTCTTCTCCGTTTGTTAAACTAACAACATAAACTGATTTAACGACATTGTGCTCTTTGTCAACAGACATTGTACCAGTCACACCTTCAAAGTCTTTCAGAGCTGCAAGATTAGCTTTCACTGCTGCTGAATCAGCTGCACCTTTTGCTGCTTCTGCTGCCATGTAAACCGAGTCGTAAGCTAAAGCTGAGAACATTGATGGCTCTTCATTGTACTCTTTCACGTATGCATCATGGAATGCTTTTGCTTTTTCGCTTGCTGATGTTACAAATCCAGAAAGGTAGTAAACATTTGATGCTGCTGATGCAGTTGCCAATTCAGTAAATTGTGGTGAGTCAAAACCATCTGAACCAAGAATTGGCTTGTCAATACCCAAACCGCGTGCTTGCTTCACAATTGTACCTGTTTCATTGTAGTAACCAGGCATGATGATGGCATCAAATTCTTTATCTTTCAATTTTGTCAAAGCAGCTTGGAAATCCTTATCGCCAGAAGCAAATGTGATTTCTGAAATGATTTCTCCTTTGTAAGCCTTCTTGAAAGCCTCTGCTACACCCTTACCATAATCAGAAGAGTTGTCAAAGTAAAGAACAACTTTCTTAGCTGACAAGTTCTCAGTAGCGTATTTAGCCATAATTTGACCTTGATACCCATCTGTAAAGGTTGTACGGAAGAAGTATTCTTGGACCTCACCTTTATCGTTCACAACCAAGTTTGTTTGAGTTCCTGAAGGAGTAATCATAGGAACACCAGCAGATGTCAATGCTGGAATAGAGGCTGCTGAAGCTCCTGAGGTAGCAGGGCCAATCACAACGTTTGCCCCTTCACTTGCCAAGCTTGTTGCAACAGTAGCTGCCTCTGCTGTTTCAGACTTGTTGTCTTTTGTGATCACTTCGATTTTTTTGCCGTCAATACCACCCGCAGCATTGATTTCTTTCACGGCAAGGTTGGCACCTTTTTCCTCTGTTTGACCATAAGATGAAACAGCACCTGACAACTCCAAGTTGTAGCCAATTTTAAACGTATCACCTACAGAAGAACCTGCGGCTGAAGTATTGGTTGTCGAAACATTACCACATGCAGCGAGTAGAGCTGCAGAGGCAAATGTAGCAAGCGCTACTGCAAATTTTCTTGTTTTCATGAAAACTCCTTAAATCTTTCTTAAATTTTACGATGTATCTAATATACTGAATTATCTGAAAATTGTCAACAAAAAAAGAAAAAATTTTTAAAATAAAAAATTAGCAGGGGATACATACCTGCTAATTCCGACTATCCTACGACTGAGGGTTCTTCATCTCTCCATAGATTACCTACAAAGTTTTGGTCTAATTCCTTAATGTATGAAGGAACCACTTTTTTTACAAAACGTTCCTTTTTCAATTTTAATATGGTAGCTTCTACTAGTTCTTGATCCATATACACCAAAACATATCGTAATCGTTTGGAATGGTAAACAATATCTCCATATTGGCTGAGTTTACGTGCATCACGATTGTAGTGTAAATAGACAGTTAAGCAGGTGCGATTTTTCTTCTCAAACATGTCTTCTCCTCTAAAAATTCTCTTTCTATATTATACCGTTTTCAATGATAAATGAAAAGCTCCAACTACCTGTAAAAGAGTTGGAGCTAATAGGAATAGTCAGTACTATTACATATTTGTCACTGCTTATTTGACTTTTGTATTGTCCATAATCTGGTCAATAAATCCGTAAGCCAAGGTTTCTTCAGCTGACATCCAGTAATCACGTTCCGCATCCTTATGGATTTGCTTGACTGTCTTACCTGAGTTGTCTGCCAAGATTTTTTCTAGCTTATTACGTGTTTTTAATAGGTGTTCTGCTGCAATAGCCATATCTGTTTGCTGAGTACCGCCACCAGTTCCACCCATTGGCTGGTGAATCATGTACTCTGCATTTGGTAACATGAAACGTTTGCCCTTGGCACCGCTTGATGCAATGATGGTTCCCATGCTCGCAGCTGTTCCCATAACGATGGTTTGAACATCAGCTTTAATGAAATTCATCGTGTCTACAATGGCAAGACCTGCTGACACCGATCCTCCTGGCGTATTAACATAGAGGTAAATATCCTTTGTAGGGTCTTGGGCATCAAGGAAAAGCAATTGTGCAATGATAGAGTTTGCCATGTTGTCCTCAACTGGTCCTGTCAACATGATAATGCGGTCTTTCAAAAGGCGTGAGTAAATATCATAAGAACGCTCACCACGGCTAGTTTGTTCAATAACTACTGGAATCATAAAATTACTCCTTTTCGAGATTTTCTGTACCCATTATATATGAATAGTCAAAATTGGTCAAATAAAAAACACGATTTCAGGAAATGAAAAAGAAACCAGCAGAGCTGATTTCTTAATTATTTTGTACCGAACAATCGGTCACCTGCATCTCCCAAACCTGGTACGATGTAGCCTTTTTCATTGAGTTTTTCATCCAAAGCTGCTGTGTAAATATCAATGTCTGGATGTGCATCTTGAAGAGCTTTTACACCTTCTGGAGCTGAAACAAGAGCAACAAATTTGATATTTGAAGCACCACGTTTTTTCAATGAATCAACTGCAAGAATAGCTGAACCACCTGTAGCAAGCATTGGGTCAACTACAAAAATATGACGTTGATCAATGTCTTCTGGTAATTTCACAAGATACTCAACGGGTTGAAGGGTTTCTTCATCGCGGTACATACCGATGTGACCAACTTTAGCTGCTGGTACCAAGCTTAGCAAACCATCAACCATACCAACACCTGCACGAAGAATTGGTACGATAGCTAATTTTTTACCTGCAATTTGTTTCTGAACTGTTTTAGTGATTGGCGTTTCAATCTCCACATCTTCAAGTGGCAAGTCACGCAAAACTTCGTAACCCATCAGCATCGCGATTTCATTAACCAACTCACGAAAATCCTTTGTTGAAGTAGATGTACGACGAAGGATAGACAACTTATGCTGAATGAGTGGGTGTGAAATGACTTGGAATTTCCCCATGATGATAAAACCTCTCTTTTTTGTTTTTTCTATTTTACCAAAAAAATTGAAAAAATGCTTGAGAATATGGCAAATTTATTTATTTTTTGAAAACGATAGCTTCAAAAGGTCTCAACATCCCTTTATTAATCGCCTCTTCGTTTTCATAATTGTTCATGAAAATAGAATATTCTTCCACAGCTATAGTATAAGCCTGCTCCTGGCTTGAAAAGTTTACTAATATGATGAAATCATCCTGTTCATCATATTTACGGTAGGCCATTACCGAGCTATTTCCAGTCTCCATCACTTCATATTTTCCTTCAGACATACAAGGATACTCTTTCCGAAGAGCAATTAATTTTTGATAGGTATAGAAAAGCGATTGTTTGTCTGCAAGTGCTTTTTCAACGTTGATGTCTTCGACAGTATCTCCCAAAGCCAGCCAAGATTGACCTGTACTGAAGCCCGCTCCTTCTTCTGCTGTCCATTGCATTGGACGACGAGCATTGTCTCGGCCTTTGGCATTTATAGAAGTAATCAATTCCTTCTTGGTGAAGCCATTTTCAATCCGTTCCGCATACATGCGACGTGTTTCGATATCGTCCGCTTGGCTAATATCCGTAATCGGTGTATTAATCATACCAATTTCCTCACCTTGGTAGATATAAGGTGTCCCTGACATAAAATGAAGATAAATAGCCAACATTTTACCACTAAGTTCACGAAATGCAGGTCGATCATCACCGAAGCGAGAAATGGCACGAGGTAAATCGTGGTTATTCCAGAAAAGCGAGTTCCAGCCTTTACCAACCAGTTCAGTCTGCCATTTGGATAGAACCTTATGCAAACGAGCTGGATCAAGCGGTGCCAAATCCCACTTTTCTTTCCCTTCCTGCTGATCAAGTCCTACATGTTCAAATTGGAAAATCATCGAAAATTCTTTTCTGTCAGGATGTGAATATAACTGAGCATTTTCTGGATTGGCACTCCAGGTTTCCCCAACAGTCACTA
Source organism: Streptococcus sp. 2020WUSS084 (assembly GCF_044427445.1). NCBI lineage: Bacteria > Bacillati > Bacillota > Bacilli > Lactobacillales > Streptococcaceae > Streptococcus > Streptococcus sp. 2020WUSS084. The sequence goes on from NZ_JAOTGC010000007.1 coordinate 31,696, forward strand.
AGTCGTATGCACCAAAGGTTTTCTCATTTAATTCCTGAATAAGAGGATGGAGAGTCGGTCCATCGGCTGTAATTAATTTTTCTGGTTCTTTTCCAATCAAATCAATTACATCTAGCCTGAAACCACCGACACCTTTTTCAATCCAAAAATTAATCATGTCCCAGATTTCTTGTTTCAGAGCAGGATTTTTCCAGTTCAGATCTGGTTGCTTAACAGAGAATTGGTGGAGGTAGTATTTGTTCAGATGTGGAACGTATTCCCAAGCAGAACCTGAGAAGGTCGAGCGTAATTCATTCGGCTCATCAGCCCAAACATAATAATCATAATAGGGATTATCTGGTCCTTTGAGGGCTTCTTGAAACCAGAAATGTTCATCCGAGGTATGATTGAGCACCAAATCCATGATTATTTTGATATTGCGCTTATGGCCTTCTGCAATCAACTCTTCCATATCTTCCATGGTCCCAAATTCTGGAGCAATTCCTTGGTAGTCACTGATGTCGTAACCATTGTCATCCATGGGGGACTGATAAACAGGACTGAGCCAAATAGCATCAATTCCAAGCTCATGGAGATAATCTAATCGGCTGATAATCCCTCGAATATCCCCTACTCCATCTCCATTTGAATCTTGAAAACTACGAGGATAAATTTGGTAAATGACGGACTTCTTCCACCAATCTGTTTTTTGTATTTCTGGCATTTGATTGATCCTTTCTGTACAATCTTATTAATGTAAGAAAAAGAGGAATCCCCCTCTTTCTATATAATCATATTATAACTCAATTGTGGTAATTTTTCCCTCTTCAATTTCAACAATTTCAAAGGATTTTTCTTTTAGGTTGATATAACATACAAAGACCCTCTCACCTTCAGCGCGGCCTTCAAAAATTATTTCCACATGAGCCCGACAGAATTTAGAAAAACACAAAAAAATAAGGATCAGGTGAGTTTAGTCACACCTAGTCCTTATTTCTTTATCCAAAAACCTTACCAAGTCGCTGACAGGCTTCTTCAATCATGTTGAATGGTGCTGCTACATTCAGACGTGCATGATACTTACCTTCCTTACCAAAGGTCAAACCATCATTCAAAATCAACTTCGCTTTACAAAGAAGAATATCAAAGAGTTGCGCATGCTCTAACTTATAAGCAGAAAAATCAAGCCAGATGAGGTAGGTTCCCTGGGGCTTCATGACCTTGATCCGAGTATGGGAAGTCAAATACTCTTCAACAAAGTCTATATTTCTCTCCAAAATAACCTTCAACTCCTTCAACCACTCATCTCCATAAGTGAAAGCAGCTTCTGTGGTTAACAAGCCAATCGTTGGAATCTCGTGCTGATTATTTATCAATTGACGCTTAGCGAAAGTCTTGCGAATGCTTGGATTTTCAATGATTGCAAAGCTATTTTTTGTACCAGCAATATTGAAGGTCTTGGTCGCAGATGCTAAGATGATTGAAAATTCTTTAAAACTTTCATCCACTGTGTTAAAGGAATAATGCTTGTGACCATACAAGGTCAAATCTTGATGTATTTCATCTGAGACAAGGATAACACCATGTTTCTGACAAAGACGTCCAATGGCCAACACTTCCTCTCTTGTCCAAACTCTACCACCTGGGTTGTGGGGATTACAGAAAATATAGAGTTTCACTTGATTCTCTACAATGTCCTTTTCAAGCTGGTTAAGATTAAGCCTAAAAATACCATCCACATCAACTAGTGAATTGGTGACTAGCTGACGATTGTTTAATTTTACAGTCCGCGCAAAGGGTGGATAGACAGGTGTATTAATTAGGACTGCATCCCCTTCTTCTGTCAAAGATTGAATAGCCACAGATAAGGCAGGAACAACTCCTTCGATGAGTAGAATAGACTCTCTTTCAATCTTATAGCCATGCTGTCTATCTTCCCAGTCAATAATAGACTGATAGAGGCTGTCACTAGCATAAGGATAACCAAAAACATGATGATCTGCGTAGTCACGGATAACTTGGCGAATTTCTGGTAGAGGCTCAAAGTCCATATCTGCTATCCACAAAGGTAAGAGTTCTTTATCCGTCTCTACTTTTCTCCATTTTTCCGCATGCTGGGATAGACGATTCGGACTATCTATAAAATTATACTGTGTCATATCTTATCCCTCCAAGGCTGTTTTTAAATCTACAATCAAGTCTTCCGCATTCTCTATACCAATAGACAGACGAAGCAAATCATCTGTCAAACCGTAAGAATGACGGGTTTCAGCTGGAATGTCTGCGTGGGTCTGAGTGGCTGGATAGGTAATCAGACTCTCTACTCCACCCAGACTTTCAGCAAAGGTAAAGACTTTCAGGGTGTTGAGAATATGGGGAATCCGACTTTCATCTACCACCTTAACCGAAATCATCCCACCTTTTCCTGTGTAGTAAACTTGCTTGACTGCTGGACTCTTCTCCAAATAGGCAACAATTTTCTGAGCATTTTGTGTCGCCCGCTCCATTCGAAGCGAGAGGGTTTTGAGTCCACGCATGAGTAAGTAAGAATCCAGTGGAGATAGGGTTGGACCCGATGTATTTTGGTCATAAAAGAGCTTATCATATAGGTCTTGATCATTGGTCATCAAAGCGCCAGCTAGTACATCATTATGCCCAGATAGGTACTTGGTTGCTGAATGTAGGACAACGTCCGCTCCTAGAACAAGTGGATTTTGATAAATAGGGCTGTAAAAAGTGTTATCGACAATCACCTTAGCACCTTTGGCATGGGCGATAGCCGAAACCTTAGCGATGTCAAACTCTACCATGAGTGGGTTAGTCGGTGTCTCCAGATAAACATAGTCTGTCTCTTCGGTGATGGCTGCAATCAGCTCCTCCTCGGTGTTTGCATAGGTAAATTGAAATCTACCGATACTCTCTTGCTCATTGAACCAGCGGAAGGAACCACCGTACAAATCACGCGCCGCTACCACTTGACTCCCTACAGGAAAACCATTAAAAAGTAAGACCAGAGCAGCCATCCCCGAGCTCGTTGCTAGGGCATAGTCGGCCTTTTCAATAGCTGCCAAAGTCGTCTCTAAACTGGCACGTGTCGGATTTTTTGTTCTCGTGTAGTCATAACCTGTCGATTGACCAAACTCAGGGTGTTGATAGGTCGTCGAAAGGTGGATAGGGGAAATCAAGGCACCTGTTCTCTCATCGCTATTGATGCCCGTATGCGCTAAAATCGTATCAATCTTATAATCTGTCATAACATCTACTCCAATCTAACTTACAATATAGTCTAGCATGAAATAGGAGATTTGGTGTGAAAAATATCCAAAAATACTTATAGAAAAATAGCAAGCTTTGTTATAGTTTTTCTTTATAACAACATCTCCCCCCCTTACATATACTTGCTGGATTACCCATTATTAATTTGATATAATGACAAAGAGGTGGTCATTATGAAAATCAGATTCAACAAATACTTCTACCGTTTCAGTAATTTTTATTCTATGGTGTTTTGGATTTGTTTTCTGTTACCAACTGCCAATGATAGCTTTGATCAGTGGCCACTCTGGTATACAAGCCTAATTCTAATAATCATTCCTATTCATATTTTCAGGGCTTTTTTCCTAAAAGAAGAAAAGGAGCTCACTCGCATAGGTTATATCTTCTATATCGGATTGATTGTAGTGATTGTTTATCTGAGATTTATTTTGGGTAAATAGAAAGGAGCTTACTATGTCTAAAAAATTCAATAAAGAATTCTATCGGACCTGGGAATTTTACTTGTCTCTTGCCTGTATCCTACAAGTGATTTCTGCTGCTATACATGGACCATTTTGGTTTATCCATTTTCTCAAGCTTGGAGTCGGACTTTATGCTGGTTATCTAGCTTTCTTTAAGTCACGTAGCTGGATTAAAAAAACATGGCAAATTTATCTGACGATTGGATTGATTGCTAGTTGGATAATCATTTCCTTCTTTGTATTGTGAGGATTTTATATGTTTAAGGAATTTAATAAAGAATATTATCGGAGTTTGAATTTTTATCTGATGATATTGTTGTTTCTAGGAAGTATCGGGGAGTGGCTAAATAAGGGACCTAGCCTCTGGCTTGCACTCTTGCTCTTTGCTACTGTCGGTACTGCCCGTAGTGCCTTTTGGTCTAAAGAATGGATGTTGAGGGCAAATTGGCAAATCTATCTCTGTATCGCCTTCTTGCTAGTTGGGGCTTGGATTGAATTTTTTGTTTAAGAGTTGAGGGCGGGGTATTCGCTCTCTTTTTGTTTCAAAATATACAGTGATTTTCATTCAAAGATGGTATAATATACCTATGCAAAAAATTGATTTACTAGACGGAGAGCGGATCGATCAGCTCTTCTCGACAGATGTTCAGATTATTCAAAATCGAGAGGTTTTTAGCTACTCGATTGACAGCGTTCTTCTTTCGCGGTTTCCAAAAATGCCTGCTCAGAAGGGGCTGATTGTTGACCTTTGTAGCGGAAATGGGGCGGTGGGTCTCTTTGCCTCCACTCGCACCAAGGCTCAGATTATTCAGGTTGAATTACAAGAACGCTTGGCGGATATGAACCGCCGTTCCATTGCCCTCAATGGTCTGGAGGAGCAGGTTTCGGTTATCAATGACGACTTGGCCAATCTGCCCCAATATGACCTGCGCTCCAAGGTTGATTTGATGCTCTGCAATCCTCCCTACTTCAAGGTGGATGAACAATCAAACCTCAATGAAAGCGAGCATTATCTTCTAGCCAGACACGAGATTGCGACCAACCTAGACAGCATTTGTCAGGTGGCCCAACAGGTGCTCAAGTCCAATGGTCGCTTGGCCATGGTCCACAGGCCCGATCGATTTTTAGATATTTTGGACACGCTGAGAACCTACAAACTAGCTCCCAAACGCATCCAGTTTGTCTATCCAAAGGCCAGCAAGGAGGCCAATATGTTGCTGATTGAGGCGATCAAGGACGGCTCGGTAGATGGGCTGCACATCCTGCCACCTCTGGTTGTTCATGAGGAAAATGGCGACTATACTCCTGCCATTCGTGAGATTTATTATGGAAAATAAGGCCTACTTGTATGTTTTGGAATGTGCCGACGGGAGTCTTTATACTGGCTATACGACTGATGTGGAGAAGCGGCTTGCTACCCATAATCGTGGGAAAGGGGCCAAGTACACCCGCGGACGCTTGCCTGTCAGCCTACTCTATCAAGAAGCCTTTGCTAGTAAGCAGGAAGCCATGTCCGCTGAGGCACTCTTTAAGAAACGCAGTCGGCAAAGTAAATTAGATTATATCGCAGAAATGACAAAAAAACCTCGTACAAAATAGTACGAGGCTTTTTATTTAAAATACTTCCAAAATTGTATCAATTTTCCCCATAGCCTCTTCAAAAATAGCCTGAGCCTGACTTGGATCGGCAGATTGCCCTTCGATAAAGACCTGATGAATGTCTTCAAATCCAAGAAACTCAAAGATAGACTTGATATATTGGGCAGCTGGATCTTGACCTGCATAAACACCACCATTGGACTGGATGTGCAACAATTTTTTGCCCTTGACCAGACCGATAGAGCCCTCAGGTCCATACTTGAATGTCAGTCCTGCAACGTTAATGGTATTGATCCATGACACTAATTGACTTGGCACATTGAGGTTCCAAAGGGGATTGACCACGACAATCTTATCTGCTGCAAGAAATTGTTGGGTCAAGGCATTGTAGCGGCCCAACTGCTCTGCTTGTTCAGGGCTGATAGCTTCGCCTCTTTTAGCTGCTCCCATAGCCTCTAACAAGGGCTTATCCAAAGCTGGTATTTGGTCCTCAAAGACATCTACTATTTCAATCCGATCTTCTGGGTGCAAACTGGCGTACCGTGTTTGAAACTCTTCCAAAGCCCGCAAGGCGTAGGACTTTTGTGCGTCAAGTGGGTGGGCTTTTACGATTAATAGATTTGCCATTGGTTCTCTCCTTTGTTATCCGTTATTACTAATTATTGATAAATATATTCTACTCTTTTTGATTTGAAATTCAAATCATTTGCTCGAAGCAAAAGGCTGGTCTCCCAGCCTCTGCTTTTTTAGATTGTTTTATTATTTTAAATAGGTGTAAGCGACACAGTCCAGGCTATCAACGGCTGTAAAGCCAATTGCCTCATAGAAAGACCGTGTTTTCTCAGTATTGTCCGTCAAGAGATGAAGCTGATAAATACCCGGAAAGTGGGTAACGGCCTGCTCCAAAAGCTGACGCCCAATTCCTTGTCGCTGATAGGTTGGTAGGACCAAGATGTCCTGAATAAAAACGATTGAATGCCCGTCGCCAACTGCTCGCAAGAGACCCACGAGACAATCACCGTCAAAGGCCGCAAGAACAAACAGGCTATGTTCCAAAGCCTTCTGTAACATGGCAGGCCGGTCAGTATAATTTGTCCAACCAACTGAAGCATAGAGGTCAAGGACAGCTTGAAAATCAAGCTGAGGATGTTGTTTGTAAGTAATCATGATCTTCTCCTTTGTATTGTTTTTTAGAATACAAAGGCTCTATCCATTGTCAAAACACCCATGGACTTTCCTCCTGTTTTGCTACTTCTAGTATAACAAAAACCGCTCCAATTATGAAGCGGTTTTGAGCTTATCTTTCCCCTTTATTGCGGATAACAAAGCCTGTTTTCTTTTCACTTGATGTGCGTTGGTGTGGTTTTTTGTTGTCCTGACGGCGGTTGTCACGTTTGAACTTGTCATCACGACGGTTGCGGTCGTTGCGATCGCCACGGCGTCCTCCACGGTCTCGGTTGCAGTCACCGTCACGACGGCCACCACGATCACGGTCGCGACCACCACGGCCACCCTTGCCCTTAGCTTGACCAGGTGCAAACTTGAATGGCAAAGGTTTTTCACGCGCAATTTCTACCTCTGGCAGGCTTTCTGGATCCTGAACAGTCAAGGTCAATACATAAAGCGCTAACTCTTCAGGGGTAAATTCTGCTGCCAACTTGACTGCATCTTTCTTGAACTTATCGAAATTGCTACGGATAGTTTCATCCGCCATTTCGCGCTCAATCTTTTTCAAAGCAACTTTCTTCTTAGCTTCGAATGCTTCCTGAGCAGTTGCTGGCTTGAGACCTTTCATACGTTTCTTGGTCAAATCTTCGATGATAGCCAAGTAGCCCATCTCGTTCGGCGAAACAAAGGTAATAGACTGACCTGATTGACCCGCACGACCTGTACGACCAATACGGTGCACATAGCTTTCTGGGTCCTGTGGAATATCGTAGTTATAGACATGCGTTACACCTGAAATATCCAATCCACGCGCTGCAACGTCCGTCGCAACAAGGACATCAATCTGATCGTTTTTAAAGTCACGAATAACACGTAGACGTTTGTTCTGGTCCAAATCTCCGTGGATACCTTCTGCACGGAAGCCACGCAATTTCAAACCACGAGTCAATTCATCGACACGGCGCTTAGTACGACCGAAGACAATAGACAATTCAGGCTGGTCAACGTCCATAAGGCGTGTCATGGTGTCAAATTTTTCATGTTCTTTGACACGGATATAGTATTGATCCACGTTCACATTGGTCAATTCCTTAGCCGCAATCTTAACGTGCTCAGGCTCTTTCATGAACTTAACACCAATACGTTTGATTGGCTCTGGCATGGTCGCAGAAAACAGGAGAGTCTGGCGACTTTCAGGAACACGTTCGATGATAGCTTCAATATCGTCCAAGAAGCCCATGTTGAGCATTTCATCAGCCTCGTCAAGAATGAGGGTTTCAACGCCGTCAAGCTTGAGGGCCTTGCGTTTGATTAGATCCAACAAACGCCCTGGCGTACCAACAACGATGTGGGCACCTGAGCGAAGGGCCTTGATTTGTTTTTCAATACTTGATCCACCGTAAACAGAGCGGACTTTCACACCCTTTTCACGACCAAATTTGAAAAGCTCTTCCTGACTCTGCACCGCCAACTCACGCGTTGGGGCAATAACCAAGGCTTGAACAGCTTGATTGTTGGTGTCAATTTTGTTGAGAGTTGGCAGACCAAAGGCTGCAGTTTTCCCTGTACCCGTTTGGGCTTGACCAATCACATCTTTTCCTTCCAGAGCAAGCGGAATAGTCTGCTCCTGGATAGGCGACGGCGTTTCAAAACCTGCCTTCTCAACGGCAAGCAAAATGTCTTCTGACAGATTTAATTCAGTAAATTTCAATTATGATACCAAGTGCGTTAAGAAAACAAGGTGAAAATAGGAGACTGACGCAGTGTGACAACACACTAGGAAGTCTATCTTTTTCACGAAGTTTTTAGCACGGGTTCGAATGCTCTTCCCGAACTAGTTTCCTAACGCATTTCCTTTCTTTTACAAGGCAGTGCGAAGCTACCTTATCTAACTTTTTTTGTAACAAGATATCAGGGTCGAACCACTGATATTGGATTTGCAACTTACCAAGTATAACACAATCTAACAATAATAGTTAGTATTTACCTTTAAAAACTCAATAATACGTTTTCATGAGGAGTCCATCATTTTTATAGTCATTTGAATTAGCTTTGATACATCGACACTTTCGGTTTGCCCTACTCTAGTATCTGCTCCTTGTCTGAAAGTTAATTCATTCGACTATAACAAAAAACCTAGCTATATGTGCATAGCTAGACTTTTCTTGTATTTTTATTTATGATTATTCCTTTTCAATGCTTGCAAGAACCAGTCCAAACTTTTACTGATAATGACAACCATTACCAATGTCCAAAATGTTTTTACAAGCCCAATTTTAAAAGCCAAAGGAGTTACCACAAATACATCAAAAATGAGAATAACGGTGGAAATCTTCCATTTGAAATATTTATTACACAACAATGCAATAATATCACTTCCTGCCGTGGACCCGTTTCCATAAATGACTAGAGCCATTGATAAACCTGTCACCAATCCCGCCAAGAGAGCAGAGGGAATCAGGGGCAACCATTTTATTTGCAGAAAAGTCGTATAATGCATGGTTAAGGACATAGTAGCAACCGCTAAGAAAGTATAGAAAACCGTTAACTTACTCAAAAAGCGATAGGCTAATACAATCAAAATCCCATTCAAAACAAAACTGGACAGACTTGTTTCAATCCCTGTCATATAAAACAAAAGCAGGGTAACACCAGTAATCCCACCTTCGCCAAATTCATGTGGAATGATGAGCATATTCAAAACAAGGGCATATAGGATTGCCCCAAAACATATCAATAAGCAGTCTCTCCATTTCATCTGCATCATATTCTCTCCTCACAAACAGTCCACCTTAGTATATCAAAAAAAGCAGAAAGCGGATAGCCACTTTCTGTACTTTTTTCCTATTTTCCTAAGACAGCTGAAGCCAGAGCTTTTTGAATAGCAATGACACTCTTATCGCTCTTAAACTGAAGAATTTCAGCAGGTTCAACAGCCGAGGAAATCCATATTTTCAGCTCAGCGTCTAAGTCAAAATGACCAGAGGTTTCTACCGTAAAGCGTGAAATCGAGCGGTAAGGAATCGATTTATAAGATACCTTTTTCCCAGTCATTCCTTGCTTATCGACCAAAATCAATCGATATTCTGTAAAAACAATCAAATCACGAACCAGACTAAATGCCATCTCAACCTGTTCATTATCCAGTAGAACATGCTCCAATTCCTGTTCAATCTTATCATTATCCATTTGCGAGGCATTACCTAGTAAACCTGAAAATAGTCCCATAATATGGCTCCTTTGGTATTTTTCTATAGTATAACACAAAAAGCTACTAGTTGACTATCTTAGGCACTAGGTCTTTACCAAACATGAGAATTACTCGCTTACCTTTGCTTCCTTATCAACTTCTTTAGGTTGATTGTTCTCAATACTGCCACCTTCAACTGCCGGAAAATGTTCTGCAATCGCAGATGGGATCTTCTTATCATTTAGATTTAATTCTTCCTTCGGAATGTGATTTTCACTCACATCAATTGTTTTCAAAGTCTTATTTGGCTCTGTGATGGCAAGTGTTTCAATATCATTTTTTGAAGCATTCAGGTCTTCTAAGGCTTTGTAATCATTGACTCCTTCTAGATTCTTCAATTGATTATCTGCAATATTTAATCGAACAACCGATTCTTGTTTACCCTCTATTTCCAAAGTCTTAATTTGATTACCCTCTACATCCAGATTTACTAATTTTTCATTTTCTTCTATCCCTTGTAATTCAGTAATCTTATTATTCTTAAGAGTAAGACTAGTTAAGTTTGGATTATTTTTTACAAACTGAAGATCTTTTACATTACTTTCATTAGCTGTCAGTTCTTCTAAATTCTCTGTTTTTAGAGTTGATATATCCAATTGAGGATTCTGTGATATATACAAACGGGTTAACTTCTTCTTGTTTTGAAGCGCAGATAAATCTGTGATACGATTATTATCTAAACTAACAGCTGTCAATTGTGACAAATCTGCTAATGGGGATAAATCCGTCACTTTATTATGATCTAAATTTAAGGATTCCAAAGCTTTTAATTTAGCTAGAATAGTGATATCTTCAATGTCATTTCCTGCAGCAGAAACTACTTTTAAGTTTGGAAATTCTTCCAAAAAGCCCAAATCAGAAACACCATTTTGTGATAAGTCAATTCCCTCCAATGTTGGAATTTCTTTCAAAAACTGATAATCCTTAACGCCTGTGCTGGTCATCCATAATTGTTTCAATTTTTTAAATTGCAAGATAGGTTTTACATCATCAATTGGTGTAAAACCAATCCCCAACACTTCAACATTTGGCATCAAGTCCAGACCGGCTCTCTTTAGCGGATCTTTTCGCTGACCAATATTTAGATATTTTACCGTTTTTAACCACTCTCTCATCTTCTCGGAATCTGTTTCATTAGATGGGAAAGGAGTATCAGCCGTAGCATGCAAAATATCTTCAATAATCTCATCATCAAAACCTAATTGTTTTAAAGTAGCCATTCCAATTTTATCATGAGCATGTGGGTCACCGTGAGGGTCTTCGATCGGTTTTCCAACTTCAATTTTCTCAATCAAGATTGTATGAGAATGGTCACCATGAGGGTAAACGAAAGCAGGTCCTGCATCTGTTTCTATCACCTTGATTTTTTCTTTTGAAACATGCAGATTTTCGGCTAGGTAGCTCTTTTTAGCTTCTCGTTCTTCTTCTACACTTGAGTTAGGTTTCCCACCTTCTTGTGGTGACAACGGAATTTCTACATCAACTTGAGTGGAAGTTGACGAATGGTATTCTGCTCTAGCAGTCTCTAAATACTGAGTAGGAATATAAGACTCCCACGGACTTCCTATCAAATGACTGTACGGAATTAAATGAGTATGCGTACCATGGCCAATGAGTAACCCTAACGCTGTTTGACCTTGGACTCCACTACCATCAAAAATGAAACCGTCGCTTGTTGGATAATCAATACCTGGGAAAGCTTTTTTTGAATTAGACTGAGTGGAAGTATGCCCTTTTTCTGTGGTAGACTTGAGTGGGACGAAATTATTTCTTGTGGTCGGAGTATGCAACGAATGATTATCAAGAACAGTAATCTGTCCCTTTTTTCCAATGGTCTCCCCAGTATTTCCTTGTCCGTGTTGCAAACTTGATTTCCAAATATAATGATAATGATCTCCATGACGTACCGTATAGCCATTCGCATCTTCAGCCACTATATCCTTCGGATCAAATACATAACCATCATCAAAAGTTTGTGATAGCTTCGCTTGCTTTGCGTTGGAATGTGAGCTGGATTGGCTATTCTCAATGTACTCTTTGGGTACCAAATAGGACCATTTGCTTTCTTTTAAATCCTTATAGAAAATAAAATGTGAATGACCATTATGTTCTAAGACCAGTCCCTCATCCGTTTTTGAAAGAATTTGACCTTCATTTTCAAAAAGAAATCCATCATCCGTAGGATAATCAACACCAGCTACCCCTTTTTTAGCTTGAGAAGTAGGTTTCTTTTGATTTTTGGTGAGTTTCTTAGCTTCAGAAATAGAAATTACATTAGCATCTTTATCCTTTGGATAGTAGAAGTACTGCTCATTTACTTTTATAATATAACCTTTCTCTAGCTGATACTGAATATCTTCTTTATTCAATTTATAATCAGAATCTGGAAGGGTATCTTTTAAAAAGTGTGCCGCATACGGGATAGGACCTTCAAAAAAGTATGACTCTTCTCCATATAGACGCATATAGCCATTAGATTTAACTTCAGACACCACAATCGTATTTTCATCTACTTTTGAGACATTGCTACTTTGAACATCTTGATGATTTATTGCAGTATTCTCTGTTTTTTGGCAACCCGCCAAAAAAAGATGACAAGATAGGATAATGCCTGTCAAGGCAAATAAGGTTGTTTTCTTTTTCATTTTTGTCCTCCTAGACTTATTAACCAGTTAACAATTAACTAGTATATATTTTATTTTTGATTTTTGCAAGAAAAAACAACTGACAATGATTGTTCGTGAATAAATTTTCCATTCCACGACAAACGCATGAAAAAATTTGTTTTATAAACCATATTTTCACGACTGCTGTCAGTTTTTAGTAGAAAAAATGTAATATAATAGCCTTGGAAATGAGGGATTGTCCTTGTTAAAGCGAAGGTTTTACAAAAGCTTTAAAAAAAATGCATACAACAAGAAAATAGTTACATACCTTTTTCTTCATACAGATAGCGTGTTTCCATCCCTACGACCATTGACAAAGCAAACAAACTATAGTATATTAAAAATAGGGAAATAAAAGGAGAATATATGGAAAATACATCTACTCAAACTTTCGAAGAACTCATTGCGAAACAGAAAAAGAAACGTAATCGCATCCTTAGAATTATTACCACACTCTTTACCGCTATTATCGTATTTTTTGCCTGTCTTGCATTATTCAAATATAATAGTGGCAACATTAGCGGTACATGGCGCAATTCCCAAGCTGAACAAGACATTGTCAAAACCAGTATCAAGGAGTTACAAAATCAACTTCCAGGTATCGATAAAACGTGGATTGATGCAACTTATACGATGACAGTCGTAGATAAGAAAGCTGTCTTCACCGCTACAACAAGCTTTGATATTCCTAAAATCGCAAAATTAACCTTGGATCAAGCCTATAAGGTAATGTTAGAGGAAGCACAAAAAGAAGCAAGTTCTCTGGGAATTTCCGTAGAAGAATACTTAACAACCGCTCTCGGAGCAGACTATGAAAAGCAATTGAAATCATTTCTACCTACACAAGCTGAGGCGGAAAAAGAATTTCATAAGTACCAAGACGAGTATGCTAAAGAACTAGGTGCCACATACAATCAAGAAACTGGTACTATCTCTGCTACCTTTTTCGAGGGAGATGTCGATCAGCTCCTCCATACAGTAACCATTACAAAAATTAATGACGCAGCAATCAAACAACTGACTACATACGATATTTCCATAAAAGATATTATTTCCTATTCTCGCAAGGGAAATACCACCATTATTAACGGAAATGAAGAATTTACTTTAGAAAAATAATAAAAAAAGCTGGGAAAGGCATCCCTGATGGTTCCGACCTCACCCACAGAATAATGAAAATAAATATGAAGCCCTCACTAGGTGTATAATCTTAGTGAGGGCTTTGTGCTTGACGAGTTAATGATGTTAGTCATCGCCGGAAAAACTAACCCACTCTATTGACGAGCTCTAAAAAATACGCAACAAACATGAGTATAAGAACTAGCCAATAAAAACACAGATAGATTCAAGCTGATTTTTGATGAAATACAGCCGAATTGTCTGTGCTTTTATTTTTGTCTCTACTATAGATAGGACAACATTACGGCGATATTTGAAAGAACTTGTACTAATACTCAATGAAAATCAAAAGTAGCCTAGGAAACGAAGCCGAAGATAGAACTGGAGTTCATCAAGGCAAGTTGACAACGGATAATTTTGATTTTCGAAGAGTATAACCTCCTGTTTGTTTCGTCACTTACAGTGTAGTCCTTCTGACCTTTTTTCATATTGAATTTAACTAATGTCACTAATATAAATTACTTTCTCTTATATAACCTTTTACATACCTGATAAAGAATAGGTACAGCAATGATGGTCGTAATCGCAGTGCCATAGGTTCCTAAAATCCTACCCAAAGCAGCTAAAAATGATGCTGATGGCGTTAGTCCACCGACTAAGCTACCCGTCACTGTGTACTTCAACAGGTTCAAGATAATTTTTGTGAAGGCTGCAACTATCCCAACCAACATAATATTTGATAGACTATCGTTTGCCTGTAGGAATTTCTCATAAAATAAGTGGAGGACAAAACAGACAATGAGTGATTCTAGAATGGTAATCCAAGCAACGGAAGCATATCCCGACAGTAAATCAAAGATCCCTAGACCGAGTGAGGCTGCCAATGCCCCTTTTTTGGCACCAAAGATTAGTACTCCTACTACCACCAGAGCATTTCCTAGATGGACAAATTGACTCCCAAAAGGAATACGAATAAAGAAGACAACCACACAAATAAGGGCTGCAAATAGGCTAATTTCTGTTAATTGACGCAATTGATTCTGTTTCATAATTTCTCCTTTAATGTTTGAAATGCCTGCTGTAATGCTGCTAGAAAAGGTTCAAAGGAAATCCCAAATTTCAAGTCTCTATCCAAAGCGAGAGTACGCTCTAAACTCTTGTCGATAAAATCTAAAGCTAGAGGGATGGCTTGATGGAGATTGATTTGTTGGATGGTTGCTACAGCCAACAAGGTAGATAGAATGTCACCTGTTCCAAAGAAATTTGCTGGATATTTTTTAGACATATAGGTAGTTATTTCCCCTGTTTCCTGCTGAAAATAGGCTACACCTATTTGGCTATCATCAAAGGAAATTCCTGTCAGTACAATATCTGCAGACACCTGCTCTGCTAAAGCTTCCAGTAAGTCCTCAATAGCCGCCCTATCGTAGCAAGCTCCCAAATAATCCCTCCCTGTCAAAAAAGCTGCCTCTGTTACATTGGGGAGAATGAGCTTGGCCGACTGAATCAATGCTTTCATGGCTTCTACATAGGTAGGGGTAAAACCTGTATACAACTTCCCTCCATCCCCCATGACCGGATCAACAATCAATGGTGTCTCTGTTTGTTTAGCATACATAGCCAACTGACTTAGCTGCCGAGGATTTCTACAGTAGCCAGACAAAATGCCTGCCAACTCCAAATTCAAGTTCTTCCACTGTTCAAAATAGGCTTGATTCAAGTCAGTCATATCTTCAGTGACAACATCTGGGAAACCGCCTGTGTGTGAGGATAAAAGAACTGTAGGTAAAAGCATTGTTTCTACCTGACAAGCTGCTGCAATTGGTATACTAGTGGCTAGGGCAACCTTGCCCACACCAGGCAAATCATTTGCAAGCAATAATCGTTGCATCAAATCTTCCTCCTAAATTATTTTTCATAAACAAAATTGTAAATGATTATCATACATTTTTCAACATTACATATTCACAACTGTATGGGGACAGATAGCCGAAACCTTATAATATCGGGCTCAAATTACTGCATAAGAAAAACAGTAACAACTCTTTGCTACTGTCATCCTTTTCAATGTATTGTTGTCAAAATCTGCTTAATTTTTCTCCAGAAAGGCAATCAAGGTCTGGGCAGAACGTTCTCCTGCTTGAATAATAAATTCATCAAAGGTGATATTGGCATCTCCCTGAGCTGTGTCACTCATGGCACGGATAACCAAGAATGGCTTACCTGTATTGACAGCTGCTTGAGCGATAGCTGCTCCTTCCATCTCTACGGCAAGGACTTCTGGAAAATGAGTTTTGATTGTAGCGATTCTCTCCTGACCTGCGATAAAACTGTCACCTGTCACAATCAGACCCACATGGCTAATCATTTCCTGCTCTGCTAAAACGGTTCTTAGCTGTTCTAACAAGACTTGGTCTGCCGGATAATACAATTCCTGCCCGGCCATTTGCCCGTAAGCATAGCCGAAAGCCGTCACATCCACATCGTGGTAAGCCAATTGATTTGCTACAACCACATCACCGATGGCAATACCTTCGGCAACAGCTCCTGCCGAGCCAGTATTAACAATGACATCAACTGAAAAACGATCTGCCAAAACAGCCACGGACATAGCTGACATAACCTTACCGATACCAGACTGAACAAGAACGACTTCATGTTGACCGATTCGTCCCTGATAGTAAGTTCGACCCAAGACATCGATTTCAGTTGCATCTTGTAGATGCTCGACCAAAATCTTTAATTCCTGAGGCATGGCTGCGATAATTCCAAATTTCATCTCTTCTCCTAAATAAATAATACTGCAATGATAAACATTATCAGTAAGATGATGACCCAAAAAAGGATTTTGTTTACCTTACTGCGGAAAGCTTCTCGCTTGATGGTTTCGATACGGCGACTTTTTACTACAGTAGGTTTGACCGGGATTCGGATCGTTTGTCCCTCTTCATATCCCTGATAATCTTCTTCTAGATATGGATCGAATAGAGCATCATCCATTGATATATCCTGGTTTGGACGATAGTGTCCAAACTGGCTAGATTGGTCGGAATACTGTTTCTTTTTCACTTTCTCTAAAATTTCATCCGTCAACAAGGGCTTGCCCATTGCTAGTTTCCTACTTTCTCATGAGTTGTAAATATTGGATAGCCATGATGGTCTTTGCATCACAAATATCGCCAGTAGTCACCAAGTTCAAAGCCTCTTCCAAGGTTACCTCATGTAATTCGATAACCTCATCTTCATCCATTGGACGAGGATTTTCAACCTTGATAAGGTTATCTGCTAAATAAAGGCGAATTCGTTCATTACAGAAACCGATGGCTGAATAGAAATCTGCCAACAAGGTCAGTTTGTCACTAGTATAGCCTGTTTCTTCTTCTAATTCACGCAAAGCAGCATCTTCAAGCGTATCTTCTTCGCCCAGCTCCAATTTCCCCGCCGGAATTTCATAAATAGTACGTTCAATAGCCTTGCGGTATTGTTTGACTAAAATCATTTTACCTTCTGGAGTGACGGCTAAAACGCAAACTGCTCCCTTGTGGAAAATGAGTTCGCGCTTACCAGTTCCACCATTTGGCAGGGCAACATCATCTACTACTACATCAAAAATGTGCCCTTTAAAAATTTCTGTCCGCTCAATGGTTTTTTCTTCAAAATTCATACGATTACCTATTTTTGACTTGGATGGAACGGAAAACGAGTCGCATAACCTTCTTTGTTTTCTTGACGACCACGACCAATACCGATGGCATCCTCTGGAATATCTTTTGTAATAACAGAACCTGCAGCCAACAAGGCATTGTCCCCAATAGTTACTGGTGCGATAATGGTTGAGTTAGAGCCAACAAAGGCATTATCTCCAACGGTTGTTTTAAATTTATTTTTACCGTCGTAATTGACAGTGATGGTACCAGCACCAACGTTAACATTATCGCCAATCGTTGCATTTCCTAGGTAGGTCAAATGACCAGACTTCGTTCCTTGACCAAGTGTAGAGCCCTTGATTTCCACAAAGTTTCCAACGTGAACATCTTTTTTCAAGAGACTGCCTGGACGAATATGGGCGTATGGTCCTACCGTCACACCTTCTTCAATGACAGATTCTTCAATGTCTGAGTTGCTGATGACAACATCTGCTGCAATTTTCGCATCGCGTACACGAGTACCATTGGTTAAGACAGTGCGTTCACCAATCACCGTTTGCCCTTTCAAGACAACATTAGCTTCGATAACAGCTTCTGCGCCAATCTCAACATCAATATCAATATAGGTAGCATCTGGGTTGATAAATGTCACACCATTGACCATATGTTTTTCATTGATTCGTTTGCGCATAACAGCTTCTGCAGTCGCAAGAGCGACACGGTCATTTACACCCAAACTTTCATCAAAATCACGCAATACATAGGCACCAACCTTTTTGCCTGCCTGACGGAAAATCGAAATAACATCTGTCAGATAGTACTCTCCTTGGGCATTGTCCGTATTAATATCTTTAAGCGCTTCAAAAAGACGTTTATTATCAAATAAGTAGGTTCCTGTATTGATTTCTTTCACTTGTTTTTCAAAATCGTTGGCATCTTTTTGTTCAACAATTTTTTGCACTTCCCCATCAGCATTGCGAATAATCCGACCATATCCGAATGGGTTATCAGCCTGAGCTGTCAAGATAGTCGCAACATTCTTGTGGCTGACATGGAAGTTAATGAGGTTCTTCAAGCTTTCTCCTGTAATCAGCGGTGTATCTCCTGCGATAACAAGGGTCTGACCTTCCAAACCTGCAAGAGCTGGCTCAGCCATCATAACGGCGTGGCCTGTCCCCAACTGTTCAGATTGAAGGGCAAACTCTGACTGACCTTCGAGAACAGTCTGCACCAATTCTGCCTTGTGACCGACAATGGTTACTGTTTTAGCAGGTTCCATAGCATCTACAGCCCGTTTGACATGCTCCAACATGGTAATTCCTGCCACTTTGTGTAGGACCTTTGGCAAGTCAGACTTCATGCGAGTTCCCTTACCCGCCGCTAGGATAATTGCATAGTTATTGCTCATAGTTTTCTCTCTTTTCAATGATATACTCCTATTATAGCAAATTTTGATGTTTTTGGAAAATAGCGGAAGAAGTGAAAATAGAACTCGACAAAATGCAAAGTATCCCTCTCACTTCCAAGCATCTAGTCTGGGCTAACTGTAGTCCCTGAATGATGTGAACCTACTACCGCCAACATCTCAACCTTTTCCTCGCTTCTACCTTTCTAGGTTTAGGTTGAAACACTTCACTGAATAGCCTAAACTGTTTTGATGCCAGGTTCAAGAAAGATGCTACAATCTAGGATATAAAAAGGAGCCTGAGCTCCTTAGATTGTTAAATGAAGGCCTCGTTGACCATCTTCTCTTGCTTTCTCTGTCAAGGCTTTAAACTCTTCCCAAACAGGGCGTTCTTGGTCTGTAAAACGGAGATTGGCGCCTGGAAGACTAGCCTTGGAAATCATCTGAACAAAGCCTGACAAACTATTTGCCAAAGCCACTCCTTCCTTACTAGCCACATCTTCCTTGGCAACAAGCAAGGCCGACTGCAACTTCCCTGTCTTCTCTTTGCCAATCTCCTCCTCTTTTCCAGCAATAATAGAAGAAAGCTGGTCCAATAAATTGATGGCACGTTCCTTATTCATAGGAACCTCCTTGTTTAATTTTATATTATTATAATATAAACAACTTAAAATAAACAAGCAAGAACCTAGTTTTTAGGATAAACTAATTCAAATTCTTCACAGACGACTAGCATATCTTCTGAGAAGGACAGGCCTGCTTCTTCCAGCCAGATAGTGAAAAGCTCTTCATGGACCTGTCGCCAGTGGATCAGACTTTTCGCTTTTATGTCAGACAAGTCACCTTCCTGACGGAACTCGCCCTCCTTATAGGCATGATTTTCCGTCACTTGGGAAAAGGGCGTCACATAGACCTTGGTGGTCTGGATAATGCACACAGCCTGACCTTGTCCGTCCAGAATGATGGCATAGCCACCAGCTCTTGGGATTTCTTCTCCCTCTACTGCGTAGAGGGCATGAGCAGAGCTGGTCGAAGTTTTTATGCCCCTGGCCACCAAGTCAGCCAGTCGATCAGCTTCCGCCCCAAAGGCCCAGGCCTCCGGCTCAGGACCTGCTTGGGAATTGATGGCAAGAAAATCTTGCCAGAGTTGTGTAGGTGTCATGGGGTCCTTTCTAGTGTGCTTTGAAATTGTAAACTGGCTTGACAATCGTTTCAATCGTTACTGTGTCTTTTATATTCTCAACGATTTCATCTAAAGGCTTATAAACACTTGGAGCCTCGTCTAACGTTGCTTCACCGATAGAGGTTGAATAAATCCCCTGCATACTTTCCTTGAAGTCCGCTAATTGTACCTGCTGTCTTGCCTGCGTTCTACTAAGCAAGCGACCTGCACCATGCGGGGCAGAAAAATTCCAATCTGGATTTCCCTTACCTTTAGCAAAAATAGAGCCGTCTTTCATATTGATAGGAATAATCAGGCGTTCATTTTTCTGTGCAGAAGTTGCACCTTTCCGAACAATACCAGCCTCTATGTCAACATAATTGTGCATGGATTCAAAGCCGTCCTTCACCTGAAAATCAAACTCTTTCACTAGGGCATCTAACATCAATTTTCGATTCAGACTGGAGAAAACTTGGGCAATGTGAACATCGTTAAGGTAGTCTTCTAACAAGTCCCCTGTTAGATACTCTAAACCTGGACTGGCAGGAACAAACACTTCTGGAAATTCTGATAAGATTTCCTGTATTTCTGAAGTGATTTTTTCCTCCTTCCAAGCCAGTTTGACTGACTGAATCTCCGATTGACGATTTGTTCTTTTCAAGGTATCTACTAGAAAATCAAATTGTCTTGTTCTATACCGCTCTTTTTCTGCACCTGCAATCTGTTGGTGATGAATTGCCACCAAAACACCGAGATAACGTGACCCTGAATGAACGGTAATCCAGTAATCTCCCTCATCATCACACCCCAGTTCATAGAAATGATTTCCTCCACCCAAGGTACCTAGCGAACACGAAATCCGTTCTCTTTGTTGAGCACTTAAGGAAAAAGTCAAACCGTCTAAGAGCTGATTAATTTCTTCTTGAGGCAGTAAGGGTTTCTGGTGAACGCGGTGACCAGCAGGAACTAGACGATGCACTGCCTCATCAAAGACACTTAAATCTAGCTGCGACTGGACTCCAATATTGACGGTCCGCATGGAACAACCAATATCAACGCCCACAACATTCGGACAAATCTTCCAATCCTTCCGATTTTCTGGCAATCGAATCGTGGTACCGATTGTCGCGCCTTTTCCGTAATGTACATCCGGCATAATCCGTACTTGAGTTTGTTCCGTAATCGCATTGTCTAACATTTTCTCAATTTGTTCAACGGCACCTTGGTCAATATTGTCTGTAAAGACTTTGGCCAAGCCATTTTTTCCTTTAATTTCCATAATGTTCCTCTCTTTCCAACCATATCTCTCTCGTCAATAAACTCACTCTTTCGGTACGGACTTCATCAATGAGCGGGAAATGTACATCTTCCAAGAGGTATTGGTGTACAAAACCCAGCTTTTCTTGGACACGTAGGGACTTGCTATTTTCTACAAATGCACAGCACCAAATCTTATCTAAACTCAACTGGGCAAATCCGTAATCCAGTAAAACTTGACTAGCTTCTGGAATGAGACCCTGTCCCCAAAACGATTGACCAAGCCAATAGCCCAGTTCGGCTTCTGAATCAGGTAAATCAAGACCACTCTGCTTGCCAATCATGAGACCAATACTGCCAATGACCTGGCCTGTTTCTTTGAGGACAAGGGCATAGGTTTCGGGTTGGCTGAGGACTGTCTTGATAATCTCTCGACTTTCTTCCAGACTTTGATGAACTGGCCAACCCGCTGCGGGACCCACATCTGGATGACTAGCCTGAGAAAATAAGTCCGCTGCATCTGTTTCACTCCAAGGGCGGAGCACCAGACGATTGGTTTCTAGAATCATAATACTCCCCCCTACTTCAAACTCCAGCCACCGTCAATAGTGACAATCTGGCCTTGCATGGAAGCGAGTTTGCCAGTAGCCAGCATGAAGGTCAGCTCTGCGATTTCGCTGGGCTGGGTCCAGCGTCCGATAGGGGTCTGGTCTGCCACCCAGTCCGCCAGGCCACCAGGCTCAAAGTCCTTCTGGGTCATGCCTGTCTGGACAGCACCAGGGGCGATGCCGAAGACCTGGACCTTGTCCTTGGCATAGTCCAGTGCCAACTGCTTGGTAAAGCCTGCCAAAGCGTGCTTGGAGGCAGTATAGGCAGAGCCTCCACCACCTGCTAGACTGGAGGCAATGGAGCACATATTGATAATGATGCCCGACTGTCTGTCCACCATTTGTTGCAGATAGGGGCGGGTTAGTCTGGTCACCGCAAAAAAATTAACTGCGAAGATATGAGCTAATTCATCCTCCGCAATATCGAGGTGGGGTCGGTAATCGTCTAGAATGCCTGCGGTGTTACAGAGGACATCAACTGTCTGGCACCAGGAAAAGACTGGGCTTAAATCGCCAGCCAGGTCCAGCTGTAGAAAGTAGAAATCCCCTGCCAAATCAGGCTTGCTGGCCTGATCAATCCCGTAGACACGCCAGCCATTTTCCAAAAAAATCTCCGCCTGCGCTAGTCCAATGCCGCTGGAAACGCCGGTGATGAGGGCTGTCTTAGTCATGGACTTCTACCCAGTCGGTCGCAAGGACATCGCAGGGGGTCGGGCTCCACATGGAGAAGCCTTCGCCCTCGCCTGTCACGTTGATGAGGAAATAGGGCGTCGCCTCCAGCTTTTGCCCGTGAACCTCAATGGTGTCAAAGAGCTGGACGTAGTTCTCCGCTCCGCCCCAGCCTGTGCGAACGTACTTTTTCTTGGCCTTCAAGCCTGGTAAAATCTCTTCAAATGTCATGGTTTTACTCCTTTGTTGCTTTTCTCTCTTTCAACCATTATACCAAAAAATCAGACCACTCTAAAGAGTTGCCTGATCGTGTTTCTAACCCACATTCTCCTTTTTCAATAGGAAAAATGTGCCTGCAAGCGTTGAGAAAAAGGCAAAAACCATAAAGAGCAGAGGCAACCATCCTGTCCAGTCCTGCGATCCATAGCCAAACTGGCTGACCAGCAACTGACTAAAGCCGCTGAGAACCGTTAGGACAGAGGCTGGAATCAAGGTATCTAAAATTGCTGACTTGCTGCGATAGTAGAAGAGACCAGCTACGATTCCTAGAATCACCAAAAGACTGCCCCACAAGGGCAGGGGAATCCCCTCATAAAACTGCCGACTAATCCAAAAACGCAAGACAATTAACCCCACAAAGCTAAGCCCCCAGGTCCCCATCAGCAGATAGGACTTGATTTTTGACCGTTCATAGACTAGGTTCTTTAGGATGAAAAAAGCAGAGCTGGGTAGAATGAGTGCCAGAAACAAATCGCACAGCAAGCCCCGCCATTCTAGGACCATTTCACCAGTCACTCCAAACAAACCTAAGAAAAACCAGCTAATATAGACCAAGGAAATCAATCCTGTTAACCGCAGACCATAGTACCAGCGAATAGGCGGCAAGTCTGACAAGAGTTCATCCGCCATGTGCTTGCTATCTTTTCCTAAAAATTCCTCAGCGGATTGACCGTCTGTTTGGGCATCCAAGACATCTTGGTGAATAGAAAGCAATAGTTCTGTCGCCCTTTCCTCCTGCTCATGAAAGGCCGAAGCCAATATCATATATCCATGAAGTTTACGCATATAGGCCTTGTTTTCCTTGGTCAACTTCCCCCGTAAGCTACTAATAGCATTCAAATATTCTTGTTGCTTGTTCATCTTACTTCTCCTTTCTCACCAACAAAACCGCAGTTCCAATCCAAAAGGCCATAGCTGGAAGAATGACCAACATCAGATTGAGCCAAACTGGAACGGTCATGACCATATTTACCACACCGCCAACAATCATGAAGAGATAGGTCGGTAAAAAGACATAGCGGACTAATTTTTCCTTTTGGAAAAATAGCAGAGCGAGACCGAGCAAGGTGAGTGGTACTAGTAGCCCCCAGCCAGTCAAGACTAGGTCAGGTTCCTTGGGCATTGCCCAGAGACGAAGTCCGCAAATCACAAGAAAAAGAAGGGGGATGCAGAGAAAACTTGCCCAAACCTTGATTTTGCTGGTCTGGTAAATCAGACTGCGAATGATAAGGAAAATCCCTGCTGGGAGGAGGAGGCTAAGTACCGCGTCGCAGATCAAGTCCAGCCAGTTGAGGGAGATTGTTCCTGTCCCTGCAAAGTCCATTAGCCATTGGCTACCTAGATAGATGACCAGCATGAGGCCGCTCAGATTGACGACTTCAGAAAAACCAATTGGAGGGAGATAGCTGAGTAGGTCATCCGCCATCTGCTTGCTGTCTTTACCTAGAAAATCCTCCGCCGAAAGCCCGTCTTTTTGGGCTTCAAGAACATCTTGGTAAATGGACAAGAGCTGGGCAGTCACTGCTTCTTCCTGCCTGTAAAAAACAGAGGCAATCATCATGTAGCCATTGATACGGCCCATATACTCCTTGTTTTCCTTGGTCAGCTGGCTTTCAATCACTTCAATCTGCTTGCGGTATTCCATTTGTTTGCTCATCTTATTCTCCTTTCAATCGCTGAACTTTTTGAACCAATTCCGTCCACTGGCTCCAAAAATCTTCTAGATAAGCCTTTCCTTGGTCTGTCAGATAAAAATACTTCCTATCGGGTCCATCTGGCGAGGGCTTATTCTGACTAAAAATCAAGTCATTTTTTTCTAACTTCTGAAGGAGAGGATAGACCGTCCCTCCGACCATATTTTCAAAACCCTGCTTCCTCAATTCCTGAACCAACTCATAGCCATAGATTTCCTTTTGGCTAATTATCTGCAAAACACAGCCATCTAGGACACCTTTCAGCATCTGTGTTTCTTTCATAAGCTCTCCTCTCCTTAGTTTGTAATACCGACTAGTCTGATAACAATAAAAGTGATTTTCTTTGTCTTCTATCACTAGTTTGTTTTACCTATTAGATTTGTACCTATAGTATAACACAAGGTAACTAGTATGTAAAACAAAATAGTGGAAAAATTAAAAACTTGGGTCACCCCAAGTTTAGGAAATAATCTGTTTGTAAGATCGTGTTGTGATGGCATAGACCACTAGGTAAAGTAAGAGATAACCACCACAGATACCTGCTGTTACCTGCAACATAAGCTCTGCATTAACCACGCCGATAGACAAAAGGATGGACGATAGCATCTTGTAGGCAAAGGCAAGATGGACAAAGGCAAGTAGGATAGGTAGGAAAAAGACGGTCAGTAATTGCTTGCGAATGGACTGTCTCGTCTGATCCTCATCCAGACCAACCTTAGTCATAATGACGAAGCGATCTCTATCTTCATAGCCTTCTGAAATCTGTTTGAAGTAAATCACCAGCACCACCGCCATCAAAAAGATGAGCGATAGCAAGAGGCCGATGAAGAAAAGTGAACCTGCAAAACTGAAGAAACCACGCATCGCATAAGCACGATAGGCGAGACTGATGGCGTTCGTTCCATTCGGTAATATATTGGACTCCCAAAGCTCACTTTCAAAACTACCAAATAAGAAGGCTTCCTGGCTATCTACCTGCTCTTCTTCTGACAAACTGCTTTCAAAACCCATATAATAGCGATTTTCAGCTTGATTTTCAAAAGCGGTCAAGTCTTGAACAACAATAACTAAATACTTACTAAAATAAAAAGTCACATGGTCTGGCAGATGCCCCAGGGTCACATTTTGGGGTAAGACTTGAGCAACTTCCATCTCCTTTTCATCAAAGGTGAGGGTTTGACCAGCTTGATACTGGACTCCCTTACTATAAATGGCCACCTGGTCAGCTGCCAACTCCAGTTTTTGACTAGTCATTTTCTCATATGTAGCTCTATCCAAAATATAGCCTACACCTACTTGATTAGAAAAATCCATCCATGACTCTTTTTCCGTCAAAAATCTTACTTGCTGATTTGTCACCTCAGAAAAATAGGCTTGCTGATAGGGATAGACTACCTTACTTTCCACAGGAATCCCCGCCTTTTCTGCAATAGCACCAGCCCATTCCTCTACCTGTGTTTTTGAAATAGTCGATTTCAAGGCAACATCAATCGAATAATCATTTGGATTCTGGTTGGTGATATAATCTTTACCACCGATGTAAATATTGAGTCCTCCAACCATGGTCACCAAGAACATACTGGAGAGGATGGTAATGGTCGCAAGGCCCAGAGCATTTTTCCGCATACGGAAAATCAAGTTGGATACAGAAATGAAATTATCTGGCTTATAATAATAAGTCTGACGGTTCTTTAGCCAGTTTAATAGACTGATAACACCTGCGTGGAAGAGCAGGTAAGTCCCAAAGATAACCAGAAGAGTTGCTCCAAAGAAACTTGGAATAGCCTGCATAGGACTGGTCACTAGTTGGGCAATGGCATAGCCTGCCACCAATAAGATAAGGGCTAAGAAGGTCTGCAGCCATAGGAAGCCAGTTTTCTTATCCCCACGCTTCTTGCCCTGAACCAGTTTGAGAGAGTCAGTCAAGCCCAGCTTTCCGATATTAAAAAGGCTGACCAAGGCAAAAATCCCAAAGAGATAGATAAGTACAGTGACTAGACTTTTCAACTGGAAGGTTGAAGCCAGGACCACAGGCATCTGCATGGCTTTCAGCAAGAGCGCATAGAAGAGTTTATCTAGAGCCAGTCCCAAGAGCAAGCCAGCTAGAATGGTACCGACTGAAAAGACCAGATTTTCTAGAAAAGTCATCAAGAAGAGATGTTTTTTCTCCAGACCAAGAATGCTATAGACACCGAACTCTTTTGACCGCTGCTTCATAACAAAACTATTGGCATAGAAGACCATGATGGCAACGGCCAGCATGACCACAATCATACCGAAGCCCAGCACTTGAATCACTCCATTGGCCCCCTTGACCTGACCTAAATCAGGATGAAAGGCAAGCGAGGCAAAAATATAGGCAATGGCTGTGGACAAAATGGTCATCAGGGCATAGGGAAAATAGAGCCTACGGTTCTTTTTGAGATTGGTCAGAGCCAATCGAACGGTTAGTCCAAACATACTACTCACCTCGATTCGCCATAAGTGTCAAGGTATCTGAAATCAACTGATACATTTCCTGACTGGTTCTCTCACCTCGGTAGATTTGATTGTAGAGGATGCCATCCTTGATGAAGAGAACCCGTTTGGCACGACTAGCTGCTACTGTCGAGTGGGTTACCATCAAAATGGTTTGCCCTTCTTGGTTGATTTTTTCAAAAATATCGAGAAGAGTTGCCGTTGATTTGGAGTCGAGGGCTCCAGTCGGCTCATCTGCCAAAAGAATTTCAGGTCGTGTGATAATCGCACGCGCCACCGCAACCCGCTGCTGCTGACCACCCGAAATCTCGTAGGGCATCTTGTCTTGCAAGGTCGCAATTCCCAGGCTATTGAGCGTATGAATGAGTCGCTTGTTCATCTCATCAATCGGATAGCGAGACAAAACCAGAGGCAAGAGCACATTGTCCTTGACAGAGAGGGTATCCAAGAGATTGAAATCTTGGAAGACAAAGCCCAATTTTTCCCGACGAAAGGCTGCCGCTTCCTTGCTCTTGATAGACTGGGTATCCAATCCGTTAAGCAAGACCTTGCCCTGCGTTGGCTTATCAAGGGTTGCCAAAATATTGAGCAAGGTGGATTTTCCAGAACCAGACTCACCCATAATAGCGACATATTCACCCTTTTCCACTGTAAAATGAATATCCTTCAAAGCCTCAACCTGTCCCGCCTTAAAGAGAGAACTGTATATCTTTTGAACGTGTTGAACATCTAAAACTGACATAACTTGACTCCTTTTCTTTTTCTACCTTCATTCTACACGGTCCCAAGATAAACTACCATAGCCTTAACTTTCATTTACGTGACAGTTTTGTAAGATTAATCAAAAATCAACTCCACTTCTTTGATACCGATTCGCACCTCTGTTCCCCGCCCCACTTTTGATTTTAGCTTTAGGGAATAGCCCAGCTCCGCAGCAATTTTCCGTGAGAGATAGAGCCCCAGACCCGAAGATTGCTGGGTTCTGCGGCCATTGAAACCTGAGAAACCACGCTCAAAGACCCGTTCCAAGTCACTCTCTGCAATCCCAATTCCCGTATCGCGAATGACCAAATCATCCCCATCCAAAACAATCGAAATGGTCCCCTCCTGACAATACTTGAGGGCATTAGATAAAATTTGCTCTATTAAGAGGCCCAGCCAGCGTTTGTCTGTCTTTACGCTCCTATCCAGCTGACCCAGATCCAGGCTGGTATTGACCTGAATGAAAAAGAGGGAATACTTTCTTACTAGATTTCTGACCAGTTCATCCAAATTGACTGATTCGATAACCAAATCATCATGGAAGGATTGTAGACGGAGATAGTTCAAGACCAGACCTGTGTATTGCTCAATCTTGAAGAGTTCTGATTCCAGTTGGTGACGGACTGGACTACTATCTACTTCCTTGACCAAGAGCTGACTGGCTGCAATAGGCGTTTTCATCTGGTGGGCCCAGAGGGTGTAGTAGTCGTCTAATTCTGTCTGTTCCTGTCTCTGTTTTTCTAGGATTTTCTTGTTCTGAACTTCTAGCCATTCCACTTTTTCCTGCAACAAACGCTCACTGGCTGTCCCAGTAGCCACTTTCTGACCACGCCAGATTTTTCCAAAGCGGGAAAATTCCCTGACAAAATCCCAGAGGAGGGCGAGAATCCAGCAGATAGTGAGCAGGGTGAGGGCGTAGAAAACCAAGTTTCTTTTGATGTCAAAGAGGCTACTATAAGCCAGAATAGCCACAGCAAAAATGGCGTAGGCTATCAGAAAAATCAAGCGATGACCAAGCCATGATGTCAAAAATCCTGGTACTAATGAGCCAAAATCATCCTTATTCATGTGTCCACACCAGGCCGTAGCCTACTCCTTTCTTGGTCGCAATCACATCTGGCAGACCCAGTTCTGCCAATTTCTTACGCAGGCGAGCAATGTTAACCGACAAAGTATTGTCATCCACAAAAATATCACTGTTCCAGAGTTCTCTCATCAGCTCCTCACGGCTGACCACTTCCTTGCCATGTTCAAAAAGCACCCGTAAAATCTGAAATTCATTTCGCGTCAGCTCTTCCACAACCTGTCCATAGGACACCTGCATGGTCTTTAGGTCTAGAGAAATCTCCTCAAACCAGAGTAAACTTTGTTCACCAACAAAGTCATAGGTTCTTCTGAGAAGCCCCTGTATTTTGGCCAGGAGAACTGTCATTTCAAAGGGCTTGGTCACATAGTCATCCGCCCCCATATTGATCGCCATGACAATATCCATGGGCTGATCATGGGAAGACAGAAACATAATGGGCACACGGGATGTCTTGCGAATTTCCTGACACCAGTAATAGCCATTGAAAAAAGGCAGGCCAATATCCAGTAAAATCAAATGGGGCTGAAACTCTTCCATCTGTTCCAAAACCATCTGAAAATCCTTGACCTCTTGCACCTGGTAACCCCAGTTTATCAAATTTTTAGCAACTAGTTGGCTAATCGTTTTATCGTCCTCGATAAGAAGAATTTTCTGCATAACTATCTCCTTTCATATCCCTACCATTTATTATAGCTTACATTGGAACAAATTTGAGTATTTTTATACATTTACACAAGAAGTTGACTAAAAAACCAGGTCATCAGTGGTGCAGATTTGTCATTCCCCACATATTTCGTTATACTAGATAAAAAAGGAAAGGACTGCTATGCCGAATTTATTAACCTATATTGAAGAAACTCAATACGATAATTTTTATGATAAACCTATCAATAAGCTAGATATTCTGGCTCTGACCGAACTTTCCTACCTCCCTTTTGATAATCTGGTCCCCTACTCTTTTACAGAAAATGGTGTACGACTTGATCGGTTGGCAGCGGCCTTTGAAGAGACCTACAAAAATAATTTCCCTCCCTTTTCTATGGTGACCAAAAACCGCCTAGCCTTACTTGGACTTCTAGCCAAATCCAAACGCTTCAAATCTATCAAGGCATTTGGCTTCGTTGACGATTATCAGTTGGAACAGGAAAAGCAGTTTTCAGCAATCAGCTATCGCATTGACCGAAAAACAATTGTGACTTGCTTCAGAGGAACAGACGACACCATTATCGGTTGGAAGGAAGATTTCCACATGACCTATATGGATGAAATTCCTGCCCAACGTGCAGCGAGTGGCTACTTAGAAAAACTTATGATGCAGCAGATGGGCCATTTTTATCTGGCAGGTCATTCGAAAGGCGGAAATTTAGCCCTCTATGCAGCATGCCAGCAAGCTACAGACCAACAGGATAGAATCCTAGCTATCTATCCCTTTGATTCACCTGGATTACACAAAAAACACTTGGAAGCACCTAGTTACCAAGCTATTCACCAACGGATTTTCCCTGTCATTCCCCAGAATTCAATTGTCGGTATGATGTTAGAAACACCAGAAAATGCTCAAATCGTTCAGAGTAATACCCTCGGCATTCTACAACATATCAGTTTTTCTTGGGAGGTTGACGGAAGCGACTTCAAACTAGCCCCTGCCCTGACCAGCGATAGCCTACAAACCGACCAAGCCTTAAAAACTTGGACGGCTAGTTTAACAGACGATGAATTACGAGACTTCTTCGATTTGTTTTTCGGCATCTTCATCAAAGCAGGAATTGAACGTTTTAGCGACATCACGGTAAATCCCCTACAGAAATTACAAGAAATTGATCGACTGAGAAAAGAAATAGCTCCAGAAGAAGCCGAAATGGTGGACAAACTCATTCGTCTCCTCTTTGATACCCGTTATCAAATCTGGAGGGACAATATTAGCACCTCCATTCCAAGCACTGAAATCTCTCTACCAGATTGGCGGAAATTGTTCCAAAGAACTACACCTGAAAATAAAGAAAACTAGCTCAACCACCTGAGCTAGTTTTCTTTATCAAATCTTCTTAAAAATTGGGATAGTTTTTCTAATCCTTTGATTAGAGTTTCTTGTTCACAGGCAAAACCTAGACGGACATAGCCGTCACGTTCAAATCGATTACCAGGAACTAGGAGAACACCGTATTCCTGCAGAAGCTGCAAGCAAAAATCTTCCATAGGCATATCCACTGCAATCTTGACAAAGCTGGTCGAAACAACTGCTGGACGGATATAGGAAACGAGGGGTTCATTTTCAATCCATTGGTCCAAAATTGCTAGATTTCCTTCTAAAATACGCTGATTTCGTTCTAGAATTTCTTGATAATGGGCCAAAGCTAATTGAGCCACCAGATCGTCAAAGACACCTGCACAAATCATAGTGTAATCCCGATAATCTCTCAACATATCTGTCACTTCAAGATTGGCAGCCACCCAACCAATACGAATACCTGGCAGGGAATAGGTCTTGGATAAGCTATTTACAGCAATTCCTTTATCATAGACCTCTATAATAGATGGCACATCCAGCTCAGAAAAGGAACGATAGACTTCATCCGATAGAATATAAGCTCCAACTTCACCAGCAATTTCCGCCAATTCTTCCAAATAGGCCCTATCCATGACAGCACCAGTTGGATTATTGGCATTGTTGATGCAAATCATCTTAGTGTTAGGACGAATGAGCTGACGTAGTTTTTCCAAGTCTGGCAACCAGCCATTTTCCTCCTCAATCTGCCACAAATCCACTTCTGCTCCCAAGGACTTTGGAATATCGTAGAGTTGTTGGTAGGTCGGATAAAGGGAAATGACATGGTCTCCTGGTTCAATCAAACTATAAAGAACTAACAAGTTGGCCCCTGTTGCCCCGTTGGTCTGGAGAATTTGTTCTGGCTTGACGCCTGTATAGAGTTGACTAACTGATTTTTTAAATGCTGGCGAACCTTCTATCCAGCCATAGTTGAGCTTGGTGCCCTGCAATTTCTCATAAAAATCCTCAGAATTGGTGCCCGACAAGGCAAACAATTCCTCCAAAGTCAATGAAGAAATGGACACCCCAGCTATATCATAAATCGCGCTATTTTCATGGACATTCAGCCATTCCTCAACGCCAAAACGTGGTAATTTCATTTTTATTCCAACTTCATTTTTTACTGTTTCTATTGTACCATATTCTCACAAAATCGTATAAATACACAAGCATTCCCAAGTAAAGTACTTTTCTGTAAGAAATAGTTTGTCGCTAATCAAGTTAATTTTTTGAGAGAATACTGATTGTATCATCATTTAGTTTCTATTTTAGTACTTCGACGAGTGAAAAACTCCAGTGGATTGTTTGAACACGCCTTGCCTGATTGAAACAGTTAGGGAGTCGTTTTAATCCGCCGCCTCACAGTAGTCAGGCTTAAAAGTCTATTTTGGGTTCACCAATACCAATAGCAGATGCCACAAAGAACTTTCACTTCATCCCCGACGTACCAAAAAGGAATATATGATTGCCACACTCTCATATTCTACTCAATAAACATCAAAAGTAGCCTTAAAAACAAAATTAAAGATAGGACCAGGGTTCATCAATGCAAGTTGACAACGGATAATCTGTACCGCCCAATAATGGAGTATATTGAAAAAAAGTCCCAAAATTACGATTTAATTCTGGAACTTTTCCTACCTAACAAATAATCTTTAATCCATTTCAGTTGACTGAATCATTAGATCTTTAGTATTAGCACGACTTGCTGATACAAAAAGGATTTACAGTGTTCTACATCTTTTGTTTTAATTTCGAGAAAATCAGATTTTTTTGATTCTTAACATAAACCAAAACACTAATCATTGCGATACCAACTACTGCGAAAAAAGTCTGTAAGCTCCCTTTATTTTCTCCGGTTTGAGGAAGTCTCTTAGGTTTTGGAACATCATCTGTATTTGTACCATTAATTACCTTATTTTTAGCAGTGTACTCCCGAGATTCCCCTAAGTCAGATGTAGAAACCAAGTCTAATGAACCAGCAGCAACCTCTCGAACATCATCTATCGTCTGGGCTCCAATACTAATCACATTAGTTTTTCCTGTTACACCGGCAACTTGCTCAGACTCTTGACCAACTGGAAGAGTAAGGTCGTCTTGATAAAGGGTATCAAAAGGGATTTCTTTCTCCGTGATAACAGCTTCGGCAAGGTCTGCACTCTGAGCAGCTGCCAACTTCGTACCAACTCTAACAATGCGATCTACTTTGGCAGTGGTAACGACCTCTGTCGTCTGGTCTCCAATACTAATCACATTGATTTTTCCTGTTACACCGGCAACTTGCTCAGACTCTTGACCAACTGGAAGTGTGGGATCGTCTTGATAAAGGGTATCAAAAGGGATTTCTTTCTCCGTGATAACAGCTTCGGCAAGGTCTGCACTCTGAGCAGCTGCTAACTTCGTACCAACTCTAACAATGCGATCTACTTTGGCAGTGGTAATGACCTCTGTCGTCTGGTCTCCAATACTAATCACATTGGTTTTTCCTGTTACACCGGCAACTTGCTCAAACTCTTGACCAACTGGAAGAGTAGGGTCGTCTTGATAAAGAGTATCAAAAGGGATTTCTTTCTCCGTGATAACAGCTTCGGCAAGGTTTGCACTCTGAGTAGCTGCTAACTTCGTACCAACTCTAACAATGCGATCTACTTTGGCAGTGGTAACGACCTCTGTCGTCTGGTCTCCAATACTAATCACATTGATTTTTCCTGTTACACCGGCAACTTGCTCAAACTCTTGACCAACTGGAAGAGTAGGGTCGTCTTGATAAAGGGTATCAAAAGGGATTTCTTTCTCCGTGATAACAGCTTCGGCAAGGTCTGCACTCTGAGCAGCTGCTAACTTCGTACCAACTCTAACAATGCGATCTACTTTGGCAGTGGTAACGACCTCTGTAGTCTGGTCTCCAATACTAATCACATTGGTTTTTCCTGTTACACCGGCAACTTGCTCAAACTCTTGACCAACTGGAAGTGTGGGATCGTCTTGATAAAGGGTATCAAAAGGGATTTCTTTCTCCGTAATGACAGCTTCAGGAAGGGCTACACTTAGAGAGGTAGGATAGTCTTTCTTATGCACTTTTACAGGAATTTGCAGTACATCATAGCTATTGTCAGAATACAAAACTTGTACAGTTGCAAGATAATCTCCCTCTTTATTCGTATTAACAGTGCCTTTTGGAGTAATATCTTGTATAGTTATAGTATTAGGGAGGTCCTTAGAATTGGTAAGATTATCATTAAAATCTACTTCTTCTCCCTCAAAAATTTCTTCATCAGAAAAAATTGGTTCATAGACATTTGCTTCTGGCAATGTAAAATAATATAAATTAGCTAATTTGGGATCAATGTAACCTGTCTCATTAATGCTTTTCTTGTCCCCCGTTGTAAAGTCATATTGCCCATTCATTAACGGTTCTAAGAAAGATCTAGAACCGTGCCCCGCCACGGATTTACCAACAAATTTTGTGCCAGAAAAATGCCCAACACCATTAGTAATTAAAGTATCATTATCTGTTGCATAATGAATCGATTTTCCTTCATTTGTCAGCTGGTCTCCTATTGCAGCAATACCATTGAGATTGCTAACAAGGCCTTTTATTTTCGGAGCATTAAATGTGTAGGATTTTTTTGCCCAATCATAGTTCTTTTGATTAGCATAAATAAAGCCACGTTGCGCAAGATAACCACCTAAAGAATGTCCTGTCAAATACAAATTATTAATTTGTGTGGACTGCTGAAGCTGATCCATCAATCTTTCAATACTATTTGCCTGTTTGGGATTTGTTGCAAAGAAAATACTAAGATCATCATCCACATCGGAAGTTCCTTTTGTCCCCCTAATTGCAAGGACTTGCACTTCACCAGCATTAATAAATGGATAATTAGAAGTCGTCTCGAACAAAACTGCATCAAATCCATTATTTTCATGGAAAGTTCTTACCATTCGCCAGTATGGAGAGAGTTCCTTATGCATCATAGCATACTCTTGTCTACCATCATAAAGAGTATCAAGTGGCTGTAGTGGATCTAGTACCTTTCTTATATAATCATCGTCTCTATAAGCCAATTCCATAAACATGGCCATCTCTCTAGACGTAACATCCCATTTCAAGGGATCTGTCAATTGAGGATGGGAATCAGTAACCGTCCGCTCCGTGCCATCTGAAAAACCATCACCATCACTGTCTTTAAGAAATGGATGACTATAATAACCGAAATAAGTAGTTTTGTCTTTCTCATAGGTATAGATTTCTTCTTTATTTGCTAAACCATCACCATCATTATCATTATCTGGCAGAATATCACTACCAAGTAAAAGAGAGTCTACTTGACGATTTTCTAATGTGATTTTCCCTTCTGAAATCTTTATTGCATTTTCCAAGGTAAGTACTTGTTTTATAATTTCAGCACTAATGTTCCAACCACTACTAATGTCTACTGTCACAAGACTTGTTAATATGAGCGCTGAATATAATTTAATTTTATTTTTTTTCACTTTTTTTCCTCATTAATTCCTCTTATGCTAAGTCGCAACTGCACAAGATAAGTTATCAATACACAACTGATTATATCACAGCACTTTATGAAAAGCTAACATTATCACAAATCAAGCGTGCCATTCCAACAAAAAATACATGTATTTATTATATAGGTCTATAATTTCTTCAGAGTGTTTTTATGATATTTACAATTTTCTAAGAATAGCATCTCACCCCCAAGGAATTGAGTCTTATTTTACAGTAAAAATGAGGTTATTTCTCCTCAACAAGCTACCTATCCAACATCTTTTTCACCATTTAACTAAGTTATTTTTTATTATCAAAAACGTTTATATAATGGCAAAAATTCTTGTTCATTCAAGCCAACTCTTTCAATCTCCGCAGAAGAGGGGGTGACATCAAAACACCCTCCAGTTTTGTTTTTTCTAACAGTATACTGGAGAAGGGAGTGATTGGATAGATACCTCGTTATTTGGGTGATTATTCGTACAACAAACCACCTCCAAGAATAAATCTCGGAGGTTGTTTTGTATATTTAAAAGTGGAGATTATGGGTTCTTAAACCTAATTATTCTTCACCTTTTTTACGACGCTTACCTGCAAGGGCAAGTGTTGCAATCAACATGCCTACACCAAGAGCTGAAACTGCAACAGTGCTTGTTTCACCTGTATTTGGTAGTTGAGCTGTCGTAGATTTCATTGACTTAGTTTCGGTCGATTTAGGTGTTACTGTCACACCAGCGTTCGGAACTTTTGGATCAGTACCTTTTTCTTTTTCGACTTCATCTGAGATGCCATCGTTGTCATCGTCAGTATCAGTCACATCTGGCATACCGTCGCCATCTGTGTCGCGTTGGATTGTAACTGGAACGTCAATTACTTTAGATTCGCCATCTGTTGTAACAGTAACTGGAATAGTGATCTTACGTTCTTCTTCGTCTTTGCCCCAATCGTCCACTTTTGGTGTGCCTACAAGGTTACCATTGCCATCTACTGATACGCCATTGACCGGAGCAGATGGAGTGATTACTGTCTTAGGTGATTCCGGTTTGACAACTTGGGTGCCATCCGGAACTGGTTGACCTTCAAGAACATCTTTAGGCGTTACAGTTACACCTGTATTAGGAGACTTAGGATCAGTACCTTTTTCTTTTTCGACTTCATCTGAGATGCCATCGTTGTCATCATCAGTATCAGTCACATCTGGCATACCATCGCCATCTGTATCGCGTTGGATTGTAACTGGAACGTCAATTACTTTAGATTCGCCATCTGTGGTAACAGTGACTGGGATAGTGATTTCACGTTCTTCTTCGTCTTTGCCCCAATCGTCCACTTTTGGTGTACCTACAAGGTTACCATTGCCATCTACTGATACGCCGTTGACTGGAGCAGATGGAGTGATTGCCGTCTTAGGTGATTCTGGTTTGACAACTTGAGTGCCATCTGGAACTGGTTGACCTTCAAGAACATCTTTAGGTGTTACTGTTACACCTGTATTAGGAGACTTAGGATCGGTGCCGCTTTCCTTCTCTACTTCATCAGTAATACCGTCGTTGTCATCATCAGTATCAGTCACATCTGGCATACCATCGCCATCTGTGTCGCGTTGGATCGTAACTGGTACGTCGATTACTTTAGACTCGCCATCCGTTGTAACAGTGACTGGAACGGTGATTTCACGTTCTTCTTCATCTTTGCCCCAATCGTCTACTTTTGGTGTGCCTACGAGGTTACCATTGCCATCTACTGATACACCATTGACTGGAGTAGATGGAGTGATTACTGTCTTAGGTGATTCTGGTTTGACAACTTGAGTGCCATCCGGAACTGGTTGACCTTCAAGAACATCTTTAGGTGTTACTGTCACGCCAGTGTTCGGTACTTTTGGATCGGTACCTTTTTCTTTTTCGACTTCATCTGAGATGCCATCGTTGTCATCATCAGTATCAGTCACATCTGGCATACCGTCGCCATCTGTGTCGCGTTGAATCGTTACTGGTACGTCGATTACTTTAGATTCGCCATCTGTTGTAACAGTGACTGGGATAGTGATTTCACGTTCTTCTTCATCTTTGCCCCAATCGTCTACTTTTGGTGTGCCTACGAGGTTACCATTGCCATCTACTGATACGCCGTTGACTGGAGCAGATGGAGTGATTACTGTCTTAGGTGATTCTGGTTTGACAACTTGGGTGCCATCTGGAACTGGTTGACCTTCAAGAACATCTTTAGGCGTTACTGTCACACCAACGTTCGGTACTTTTGGATCAGTACCTTTTTCTTTTTCGACTTCATCTGAGATACCATCGTTGTCATCGTCAGTATCAGTCACATCTGGCATACCGTCACCATCTGTGTCGCGTTGGATTGTAACTGGAACGTCGATTACTTTAGACTCGCCATCCGTTGTAACAGTGACTGGGATAGTAATCTTACGTTCTTCTTCATCTTTGCCCCAATCGTCTACTTTTGGTGTACCTACAAGGTTACCATTGCCATCTACTGATACACCATTGACTGGAGTAGATGGAGTGATTACTGTCTTAGGTGATTCTGGTTTAACAACTTGAGTGCCATCCGGAACTGGTTTGCCTTCAAGAACATCTTTAGGTGTTACTGATATGCCCACATTCGGAACTTTTGGATCAGTACCTTTTTCTTTTTCGACTTCATCTGAGATACCATCGTTGTCATCGTCAGTATCAGTCACATCTGGCATACCATCGCCATCTGTATCGCGTTGAATGGTGACTGGTACATTAACTACTTTAGATTCGCCATCTGTTGTAACAGTGACTGGGATAATGATTTCACGTTCTTCTTCGTCTTTGCCCCAATCGTCTACTTTTGGTGTGCCTACAAGGTTACCATTGCCATCTACTGATACGCCGTTGACTGGAGCAGATGGTGTGATTGCCGTCTTAGGTGATTCTGGTTTGACAACTTGGGTACCATCTGGAACCGGTTTGCCTTCAAGAACATCTTTAGACGTTACGGTTACACCTGTATTAGGTTTTGTTGGATCCTTTGGAGCTGGATCTTCTGTATCTAGAATACCATCATTATCATCATCTTTATCGGTTACGTCTGGCATACCATCGCCATCTGTATCACGTTGGATTGTAACTGGAACATCAATTACTTTAGACTCGCCATCTGTTGTAACAGTAACTGGGATAGTGATCTTACGTTCTTCTTCATCTTTACCCCAATCGTCTACTTTTGGTGTACCTACAAGATTACCATTGCCATCTACTGATACGCCATTGACCGGGGCAGATGGAGTAATTACTGTCTTAGGTGATTCTGGTTTGACAACTTGGGTGCCATCCGGAACTGGTTTGCCTTCAAGAACATCTTTAGGCGTTACTGCTATGCCCACATTCGGTACTTTTGGATCGGTATCTTTTTCTTTTTCGACTTCATCTGAGATGCCATCGTTATCATCATCAGTATCAGTCACATCTGGCATACCATCGCCATCTGTATCGCGTTGGATGGTGACTGGTACATTAACTACTTTAGATTCGCCATCTGTTGTAACAGTGACTGGGATAGTGATTTCACGTTCTTCTTCGTCTTTGCCCCAATCGTCCACTTTTGGTGTACCTACAAGATTACCATTGCCATCTACTGATACACCGTTGACCGGAGCAGATGGTGTGATTACTGTCTTAGGTGATTCTGGTTTGACAACTTGAGTACCATCTGGAACTGGTTGACCTTCAAGAACATCTTTAGGTGTTACTGTCACACCAGCGTTCGGTACTTTTGGATCAGTACCTTTTTCTTTTTCGACTTCATCTGAAATACCGTCGTTATCATCATCCTTATCGGTCACATCTGGCATACCATCGCCATCTGTATCGCGTTGAACAGTGATTGTAATGGTTTTGATTACTGGTTTATTGTCTTTGTCGACAATCGGATTACCTTTATCATCCTTAGCTTCAACTGTTACAGTGAAATCACGTTTCTCTTCATCTTTGCCCCAATTTGTAATCTTCTTAGGAGTTCCTGTGACTTCTCCTTTATTTGGATCAAATGTGAGACCATCTGGCAAGCCTGTTACTTTAACTGTTGCCTTTGGATTATCAGATGTTACAGTCACTGGGATTGGTTTAACTGGTTGACCTTCGGTTACTGTAGCATCATCTGCTGTAATAACTGTATTCGTTGCTTTCTTAGGATTTTTATCCTCTGTATCCGGAATACCATCATTATCATCATCCTTATCGGTCACATCTGGCATACCGTCACCATCTGTGTCTAATTGGAACTTAGCTTTCGCATTCTCCACAGTCTTATCTTCATAAGTCACCTTAACTGGTACTTCAATGCTTTCAACTGTCGTGCCATTAGCAACTGTAACTGTTACAACACCCGTCGTTGGGTTGATTTTTGCAGTATATCCTTCTGGAACTTCGAAATCTGATGGAATTTCATAAGTTGCATTCTTTGGAGCTGCTACTGGTCGACCGCTTGCATCTGTAAATGTAGGTGTTGAGATAGCTGGAGTACCTGGAACGACATTTGTGACTGGATAGTTTGGCTTTGCTTTTACAACATCGCTCAAGGCAGTCGCAAATTTCTCTACTTCTGGAGATCTAACATAGCCATCTAGCTCGGTAGGATCTTGCTTTTCAGCACGAGTAACAACACGATCTCTTGCCGCAAAAGTTTTTCCATCTGGTAAGGTTAGAGTGATATTTCCTGTTTTTGGATTAGTTGATACAGTGACATTCGCCGCATTTTCCTCCGCCACATAAGTTCCATCTGGCTTTTTCACTAATTTAACAGATTTCCCTTGAACTCCGACAAAGATTTGGTCAACGTCAGATTTTGGAACAAGCTCAACACTTCTGTCACCTTCTTTAAAGTCAGTAATTTCAACTGTACTTACAGTGGCTTTCACAATGACAGTGACATCCTCATCTTTATAAACACTAGAATCTGTAACAACCCTGACTGTAAATACATAAGTACCGGCTTTAAGTTTAGACAAGTCTTCATTCTCATTCTTCAAGAGAACTTTACGGTAACCCTTGCCTTCTGCTACATTAGCTACACCACCTGTATTGATCTCTACTTGGCTTAGAATATCGCTTTCAGTGACACCTTCCCAGTCTTCTTTGATTACAGTACCTTTAACGGCAGTATCCAAAACATAGGTCATGTATTTATTGTTGGAAAGAACATCGGTTACATTGTCCTTATTATCTGTCACTTTCAGTCCGCGAGAATA
Organism: Streptococcus sp. 2020WUSS084; assembly: GCF_044427445.1. Lineage (NCBI taxonomy): Bacteria > Bacillati > Bacillota > Bacilli > Lactobacillales > Streptococcaceae > Streptococcus > Streptococcus sp. 2020WUSS084. The sequence goes on from NZ_JAOTGC010000007.1 coordinate 72,057, forward strand.
ATAACCAAGTTTGTCTACAGAAGCAGTACCGTATGCGTTTCCGTCTTTGTCTACTGAATAACCTAATGAACTTGGTTGGTTAACTTCGACAGACTTAATGCCTTCTGGATCTACTAAGTCAGCGATTTTTACCTTGTCCAAACCATCTGGCTTATTAGAGCTATCAACTGTCTTAATTGGTGTCTTATTGAAGATAAAGATGTCGTGCTTGTTGGTAGCTGTCGATGGTGTATTTTCTTCTATCGGACCAGCACCCTTCAAGAAACCGTCATCAGTGATGATTTTTCTATCTCCATAACGTTGCTCTTGAGTTAAACGGGTTAGAGTATCATCCCAATCAGGGTTAGTGGGTGAGGCTGAAGAACGTAAATCATTCTCCGTATCTAGGTAGGTACGAGAAGCGGCAGAGCGTACATATAGGGTGTGATTTGGTCCGTGGGTAATAACTTCAATAACATAATCAGCCGCCCCTACATCTCTCCATGATTCATCATAGAGAATTACGCGGTTAGCACCCGATCCCTTAGAGGGTTTTTCATTCGGTGCAAAAGCATCATTGCCTCTGGACCCAAAATAGTTACTCAATTCCCCCTCAAAGTTGATATAACCGAGTCTGTCTTGGTAATTATACACCGTCAAGTCTGGTGAACCAGAAGTGATTTTAATATCACCCCCACCAGCAGTATTGTTAAACTTATCACTAGTAGCAATTACCATATACTGCCAATGCCACTTAGATTTGGAATCATGGGTAATCACCCATTTGACCATATCTAAGCCTTCTGAGTCTTTACCAATATATTGAGACGTAACTGACTTGATACCATATTTCCAATCAGATGGACGATTTAAAACTTCCACAGGGTCCGCAAGGGCTGTTGCACCTAATTGAGCCGTGATGACACCATCTGGACTAAATTTGCGCAATTCCACAGCTAGTGCTTCTACGTTTGTACGAACCGAATTAATCTGTGTATACAACTGTTCAACCGTTGCAGCTGAATTTGCCAGTAATACTTCTGACTGATTAGCTACCAAACGAGCATTTGTCACTGCAGTTTTTAGCAATGAATTATTAGATTCAGTTGTTGCAACCAATCTCTCACCCTGTGAGGCAAGAACTGCCGCTTCAGATGATACTTGGTCTAAAAGATGTTTTACGTCTTCAATAGTTGCTGGCTCTGTAGCTACCCTTGCTTTAAATTCAGCTGGTACAGCTGATGACGTTGAGATTGCAGTATCAATTGGTAAAGTTGAGGTTGTTACGCTTGCTGTCTCCGCTGCTTGCTTCACAACTTTGAAAACAATTTTTGTACTTCCTCCTTCTACTACTCCAGAATTAATCGTTGCCACTTCATTGGCTGCTAGTTGATACCCTTCCGGTAGCTCAGCTGTCTCAGTCACAATTGCAATCGCAATAGAGTCTTTTGTAGTCAAGGAAACTGATTTGGCTACTGTAGCTACAGCAGTACCAGTTTCATCTTGATATTCAACTGTATAGTCAATTTTTGTTGCACGCTCTACCACATCCTTAGAGGACACAGCATCTGTTGCAGTCGTATCTGTTGATGTTATTGCATCAGTGGATGCCTCCGTTTTATCAGTAGATAAACTTATTGTCTCAGCAACAGAATTTGATGGCGCTGTATCCATCGTCAATGCTGAAACTTCCATACCTCCTGACAAAGCAAGCGATACCCCAAGTAATACACTTGCGGCTCCACAATGATACTTACGAATTGAAAAACGTTGCTTGGCATTGTACCAATCAAATTTTTTCGGTCGTTTTCGTTCCATGTTAACGATCTCCTTCTTTATTAAAAAACATAACCAGAGCAACTGACATTGATACTTCAAACTATTTCTACAGTTTGCCTCACTTTTAGGACAGTTTTATAAATTTATAAAAAGATAACTTAAAACTATAATTATTAAATGCCATTCACTACTAGCTTGTTTATTTTATCACCCTATCTTCAAATTTGTCAAGGTTTTATGCGTTTTTTCAAGAAATAAACTTGCTTTTAAAGTGAATATTTTCCCTGTTTTATCTGTATTTTTATTTGTTTGAAGACTAATACTATTATTTCACCCAAAAGCCATTCTTTAGAAGCCTTATAGAATAAGCACTCTGAACTTAACAAATATAAAATTTAATATATTTCTAAATGTATATTTTTAAATTTTTTCTAGAATTTTTCAAATTCCCCTTTGATTTGCACATAGCATTACGTGTAAAAAGGGATTCATTTTATAGATACAACCCGTGGTGCTAGTTCATTTCAAAATAGCGTAAATTATGAGCTAGAATAATTTGTTCAATTTGCAACTGTAGTCCGGCTATCCCTCTAGTTAATGTATGTTCGATGTCAAAGAGACGACACAGTTCAGAAAAACGTGTTTCAATAGTTCGTCTCATGGTCATTACTTTCCAATTGTTATGTTCTTCAGCCCCTGTCATGTTTTGTCGAAATGGCGTCCATAGATGGTAACCTTGTTGTTCTAAGTCCTTCTTGAGTTCACTGCTCAGGTAGCCTAAATCACCTAGGATAACCGATTGCTTACACCCCTCTAATAGCTCATAAACCACCTTGATATCATGGACAGAGGCAGGTGTGACAACATAGTTCAGAATAAAACCAGATAAGGTCACCAGCATATGAACCTTGAAGCCGTAGAACCAAAGATGTTTAGAGGCGTTGTAGCCAATATCGGCTAATCCATTAAAAATGGTTGCTCTGTGATTGCGAACAGGTTGGCAAAGTGGCAAAGGAAAACTATCTATAATGGCTAGTTTATCAGATGGAAGCATTTCACTCATAGCTTTTCGGATTAATTGGACGAGCCAAATCAATTGTTTTGACCGACGATTGAAACGACTTCTTTCTAGTAACTGACCGCAAGGGAAGAGGTGGCAGATGGTGTAGAAATGGCGTTGTGATGTTATGCCTAGTTCTGCTTGTATCAAAAGCAAGACAAGGAGTGATTCATCTGAAACTTTAACTAAGCCAACATTTCGCCGATATTTGAAGGAATCCGGGCAATAGTTGTGGTAGAAGTGATGACAAATTTGTGATAATTGGCGTACATTCCATTGCAAATGATGAGATTTAGCGGTATACTGTAAGTGGCTCATTTGGACTAACCTCCTGTATGTTTCGTCACTTACAGTATAGTCCATTTGGGCTTTTTATTGTATTTTGAAATGAACTAGCACCACGGGTAGATACACTATGTTTGCTTTATTTCAAACTTTCAACGCTCCCCCACAGACTGTTTGACGGAAGCTACACTCGTTTCGCTTCAATTAAAATTTGAACAAGCAAAAATAGCTTAAAATCAACGTTTTTGACGACGTAATTCTAAGCTACTTTCTATATTTTAAGACTTTTTGCGCAGCCTCAAAGATTAAATAGGATTTGCAGAGCACATTTCCACGGTTTGTGTTTTACACTCCAAATCTGGCCTCTATGACTGTTACAAACAAAGTATTTCCAACTACCAGTTAACTTAATGGCATTAACAAAAGCATATGCCTACTTTCATCATTTAATGGATTAAAACTTCCCTAAATTCGTCAAGTCTTTTTTGTCTGGCATGACTTCCTTGTTGTCCCAGTGCTCTACAATTTTTCCATCTTTGAGGCGGTAGATGTCAAAGTGGGCGTAGTCCTGACCTGCAATCCAAACTTTCGAGTAAGCCACCACATAATCGCCCTGTCCCATCACCTTGAAGACAAAATCGTAGTCGACAGCCTTATCGACCAGATAATCCTTATAAGCTGCACCGCCTTGAGCGATTTCCTGGTTGTGCTGAATAAGATCAGCTGCCACATAGTCGTCAAATTTCTCGATTTCCCCATTTTGAAGGACATCAACCAAGAAACGACGGACGATTTTCTTGTTGTCCTCAGTCTTATCTAGGTCAGTCAGCTCAAAGTCTGCGTAAATCGGGTCTGTTTGGCCAATGGTTTTTGGATAGGCATCAATGACATCCCAATGCTCGACGATACGGCCGTTTTCATCTGAACGGAAGATGTCCGCCGTCACCCACTCAGCCTCACCGTCATTGAGTTTCTGGTGGACATGGACAAAGACGAAATTCCCGTCCTCAATGGCACGGACGATATTGATTTCCCGCTTGGGATTGCGTTTGAAAAAGTCCTCAAAGAAAGCCGTAAAGCCCTCTTTCTCATCAGGCACACCCGTACTGTGCTGGGTATAGCTGACTCCCATATAGTTTTCATGCACTTCCTTGATTTCCCCGTCGCGAATGCCACGAAGGTAAAGATTTTTAGCATTTTCTAGTTGATTTGACATGATTTTCTCTTATTTTAACAATCCTTCTTGTTCTAAATATTCCCTCGCCACTTGCTCTGCCGACTTGCCTTCCACATCGACCGCATAGTTCATCCGCGTCATTTCCTCGGTCGAGATGTTGCCTGCCAAGACCCCTAGGGCTTGCTCCAACTCAGGGTATTTCTCTAGGGTTTCTTTGGACAATAGCGGAGCGGCCTGGTAGGGTGGGAAGAGCCGTTTGTCGTCTTCTAGGATTTTCAATTTGTAAGTGACTACCTTGCTGTCTGTAGAATATGCTTCGATAATCTGCACATTACCACTCTTAATAGCTTCATAACGAAGGGCTGGCTCCATGGTCTTGACATTGAGTTGGAGATTGTATAGATTTTTTAGACCGATATTACCATCTTCGCGATCGTTAAACTCTAATGAGAAGCCTGCAACAGCTGTCTGCTGCACTTTTGCCAAATCCGAAATCTTTTCAATCCCATTTTTCTGAGCATAATCTTCCGTTACAGCCAAAGCATAGGTATTCTGGAAAGCCATTGGTGCTAGGTAAACCAAGCCATCCTGCTCCAAAATCGCCTCTTTAGCATAAGTGTAAACCTCATCAGAATTAGTAGATAAATCCATTGATGAATTTTTCAAAAGAGTACTTGTAATGGTCCCTGTGTACTCAGGATAAATATCAATAGAACCTGATTTGAGTGCCTCATAAAGGAAGCTAGTCTTTCCGAAATTAGGTTTTATCTCCACCTTGATGTCTGTCCGGTCCTCAATCAACAACTTATACATATTGATGAGAATTTCAGGTTCTGCACCAAGCTTCCCTGCAATGACCAACTGTTTTGTGGAAAAGTTAAGCATGGGAACATAACTAGCTCCAACAGTAAATAAAGTCACCAATAGAGCTAATAAAATTGTCTTGGGTTTCTTGTCCTGCAACAGACGAATGCCATAACCAAAAAGTACTGCAAGGACAGCCGACGATACCGCACCAATCAAAATCAGGGCTGAATCATTGCGGTCAATTCCAAGTAGAATAAAGGAGCCCAGGCCCCCAGCCCCCACCAAGGCTGCCAGAGTCGCCGTTCCGATAATCATAATGGAAGCCGTCCGAATCCCTGACATCAAAATAGGCATGGCAAGAGCTAACTTAAATTTTTTCAACTTCTCCCATTTATTCATACCAAAAGCGGTTGCTGCTTCTTCCAGAGAAGGGTCGATTTCTCCAAGTCCTGTCAATGTCCCCTGCAAGATAGGAAAGATAGCATAAATAACAAGTGCTACTACTGCTGGCAAGGTTCCGATTCCCATAAAAGGAATGAAAAGACCAAGCAAAGCAAGGGATGGAATAGTTTGGAAGATACCTGTTATTTGCAGACTCCACTCGGTCAAGCGTTTTTTACTAGATAGAATCAGTCCCAAAGGTACTGCAATGGCAATCGCAATAATCAAAGCTAGAAGGGAGATGCGAAGGTGTTCAAAAAGAGCGATTCCCCACTCGTCCTTGCGTTCTATAAAGGTTTCAAATAGGTTCATTACATACCTCCTCGAGCTCTGATAAATTCCTTGACAAAATCATTGGCAGGATGATTCCTCAATTCATCAGGACTTCCTAATTGCACAACTTGTCCATCTTGCATGAGACAGATGCGATCCGCCAATTTAACTGCCTCATCCATATCATGGGTAACGAAAACCGTTGTCATCTTGAATTCCTCATGTAATTCCTTAATCAAGTCCTGCAACTGAGCCTTACTGATTGGATCCAGAGCTGAGAAAGGTTCGTCCATGAGTAACACTTTCGGATTGGCAATGATGGCCCGCAAAATCCCAATCCGCTGCTTTTCTCCTCCAGACAAGTCCTTGGGCAAACGATCCAGATAGCTGTCTGGCTCCAAGCCAACCTTGGTCAAGAGCTCTCTCGTCCTCGTCAAGGTTTCTTCCTTGCCCAAACCTTTCATTTCAGGAATAAGAGCAATGTTTTCAGCTACCGTCATATTTGGAAAAAGGGCTATCTGCTGAAGGACATAACCTGTTTCCAAACGTAAGTCACGCAGGTCGAAATCCTTAAGTCGCTTACCTTGAAAAAAAACCTCTCCCTCGGTCTGCTCAATTAGACGGTTAATCAATTTCAACGTAGTTGTCTTTCCGCTACCACTCGGTCCAATCAAGACAAAGAACTCCCCTTCTTGAATATCAAAGGTCAAATTTTTCAAGATTGGTCCACTAACCTTACAGGTCAGAGATACATTTTGATAATCAATCATCATCTTCTCCTTTTAAAATAGCCATGAGACTCTGACTGTAGCGCTGAATTAATCCTAGCATAAGCTCCTGTTCCTCCTGACTGAGTTGAGACAGCGCCTTATTTTCCGCCTCCTCTAAGGGATCTAAAATGCGACTAGCAAATTGTTGCCCCTCCTCTGTCAATTTAATTTTCTTATGTCGCTTATCTGCTGGATTCTCCTCTAAAACTACCAGGCCTCCATCCAAAAATTTCTTTACAGTAGCATTGACAACTTGTTTGCTTGAATAGGTCTTCTTACTGACCCAGTTTTGCGTCACACCTCCGGGATTATAATAAATCCACATGAGAATGGATAAGCATTTTGCATTGAGTCCATGTCCACGAGCATAGTCTTCATAAAGACCGACTTGCTGGTCAAACATACGAGCATAATCCTTACTCCTTTTCTCAACTTCCATCATCCTTCCCCCTCCTCAGTGAGCACAACTACCTTACTAAAATCCTCTGGTCTACTAGTGTTCAAAACAACAACAATTTTCACAACGACTTCCTCCTGTAATCATGTTAGTCAATATTTTTTACTATTTTACCAAAAAAAGAAAAATAGTCAATCATTTTGACTATTTTGAAATATCAACTACCTTATTATAGATTCCCGTCTTCATCCACTCAAACATATTAAATCCCTGATATTATCTGCTTTTATACTCTTCGAAAACCAAAAATAACCGTTGTCAACTTGCCTTGATGAGTGAAAAGCTCCAGTGGAGGTTTTCAGCCTGTTACCTTGAAATAAGAAAGTAACAGAGTTCTATCTTCGGCTTCGTTTCCTAGGCTACTTTTGATTTTCATTGAGTATTAATTTACACAAAACAAATGATAATCAGATAACAAAACTAGCCTAGAATCTTCTAAGCTAGTTTCATTTTATCCTTCAACTGCTTCTGAGGCAGTTTCACTTGCTACTTCTGAAACAGTTTCTGATACCACTTCAGTTTGAACATCTTCGATATCAATTTCAATATCTTCAGACACAACTACAGCATCCTCAATATCTTCTTCTGTCAAATCCACTGTCGGAGCTTTAGCAGTTTTTGCCTTGATAGCTTCCAAAATGTCAGCCGTTGACAAGTTTTGTTCCGCAATTTTTTCCTTGATTTGCTCAAAGGTTTCCAAGGATTTTTCCTTACCAGACTTGACCAAATCTTCTACTGTCAATTCACCCGTTTCAAGTTGAGTTTTTACTTCGGTAAATCGTTCAGTCGCTTGTTTGCCTAGGTCTTGTGCCTTATTGACAAAATCAGCATTGATTTCTTCATGGTTTTCCTTATAGTCATTAGCAAAGTTTACAACTTTTTCTTTGACTGTTTTACCAGTTTTACTTGCTAGAAAAGCAGCTGCAGCAGCTCCGCCTGCTGCCCCTAACAAAAGGCTAGTCCACACGCTACTAGATTTTTTTACCATTTTTTTCTCCTTTCTTACCTAAGAGAGATGAGAGAGTTGACAGAGCTGAAAGAGCTCCGCCGGCTTTTACAGTACTTGCTCCAGCAGACTTAGCTTTGACTGTCAAATCACGCGCTGAAGCATTCAAATCAGATACAGAAGTTGACAAGTCAGCTACCGCTACAAAAAGAGGATCAAGGGTCGAAACCTTACCATTTACATCTTCGACTAAGACATTGGTTTTAGCCAAAAGCTCGTTGGTCTGATAGAGAGTCACATTGACATCGCTGGTCAAGACCTTAAGCGTTTGCTGGGCTTCATCTGTCACCGTACCCAATTTTTTCAACAACAAAACAATATATACTGCCACCGCCGCGATGGACAAGGCAATAATCAAGACAGAAATTTCAATAATCATATCTTCTCCTTTAGGGTTGATAGAATGAAATAGAAGACTTTCTTCTCCGCAACACAACCATGATAATACCAACGAGGATTAACACCCCAGATAGCCATTGTGAAACACGTATTCCCAAGAACATGAGGCTGTCCGTCCGCAAGCCTTCTATCAAAAGGCGACCACAACCATACCAGACTAGGTAGAAAGCTGTTATTTCTCCCTGTTTAAGGAATTTTGGCCGTCTACGTAACACACAAACCAAGCCAAAGCCTAGCAAATTCCAGAGAGACTCAAACAAGAAGGTTGGTTGACGGTAGGCACCATCAATATACATCTGGTCTCGGATAAAGGCTGGCAGGTAGTTCAAACTTTCTACTGCCTTACCATAGGCCTCTTGGTTAAAGAAATTTCCCCAACGACCGATTGCCTGAGCAATCATGACCGATGGCGCTACAATATCCAAAAAATCCAGGGTATTAATAAAGCGATACTGGGTAAAGAAATAAAGGACAATCGCACCTGTAATCAAACCACCATAGATGGCAATACCACCGTTCCAGATAGCGAAGATAGATAAAATGTTATCCTTGTATTCGCTCCATGAAAAGGCTACATAGTAAATCCGTGCCCCCAGGATAGAAAGCGGAAATGCGATTAGAATAAAATCTAAAATATCATCCTGACGGATTTTCTTTCGTGGTCCCTCTTTTGTCGCCAAATAAACACCTAGAATCAGACCAAGCAAAATACAGATTGCATACCAACGAATTTCTAAGGGACCTAATTTAATCGCAATAGGATCCATATTAAACCTCTTCTCTATTGTGCTCAATTAAATTAGACAAGCGTTCTTCGAAGATTTTCGTTGCATCAAACCCCATCTGTTTGGCACGGTAGTTCATGGCTGCTGCTTCAATTACAACAGAAATATTTCGACCGGTTTTTACAGGAATACGTATTTGTGGAATAGCAATTCCTGCTATTTCGATACTATCGCCAGAATTTCCCAAACGGTCAAATACCTTACCTGTTTCAAAATTTTCTAAGTAGACAGCCAACTGCACTTCTGATGAATCTTTTACGGCACTAGCACCATATAGACTCATAATATCGATAATGCCAACTCCTCGAATCTCTAATAAGTGGCGCAGAATTTCCGCAGGTTCACCCCAGAGAGTCACATCGTCTTTTGCATAGACATCAACACGGTCATCAGCCACCAATCGGTGTCCTCGTTTAACCAACTCAAGACCAGTCTCACTCTTACCGATACCAGAATCACCCTGGATAAGCACACCCATACCGTAAATGTCCATCAAGACACCGTGTACACTCGTCCGCTGAGCCAGGCGACTATCCAAGTAAGAAGACAATTCTCCCGATAGACGACTGGTTGCTGTCTTGCTTCGGCAGATAGCAATTTGTTTTTCTTTTGCAGCCTTGTACATCTCCTCAGGGATTTCCAAGCCACGTGCCACTATGACAACAGGGGTTTCTGGCTGGAACATCTGAGAAAGAACCTGATATCGGTTATGGGCAGTCATGGCCATCAAATAAGACCATTCCTTCATCCCTATCAACTGGATGCGCTCTGGAGCATAGTAATCAAAATAGCCAGTCATTTCCAATCCTGGTCGGGTAATATCTGCCGTCGTAATTTGCTTTTGCAGGAGCTCTTCCGTACTGTAAGCACATTCAATCCGCAGATTATCGACCAAATCTTTCACATAAACGGTCATTTCTTCCCTCACTTTCAGTTTTATTATATTATACCATAAGCTAGGGGTTGGGGGAAAAACAAGAGGCTGATTTGGTAAAAAGAATGAGTTTCTTTCTTTTTCTCACAAAATTAGCAAAACTTCCACAGATTAAATGCACTTCTCTTCCTACGCTACATATTTTTAACAAATCTGTTATACTTTATATAGATTAATACTTACTAATAAGGAGAAAATCATGGAACCCTTGTTTCTCACACCTGTTATGCACGAAAAAATTTGGGGGGGCAATCGCCTAAGGACCAACTACCACTACGACATTCTTAGTGAAAAGACTGGGGAATGTTGGGCAATCTCTGCCCATCCAAATGGCGTAACTACTGTCTCAAACGGTCAATATAAAGGAAGAGGACTGGATGACCTCTATAAGAATGAAAAACATTTATTTGGCAATCCAACAGATGATGTCTTTCCATTATTAACAAAAATCCTTGATGCAGACGATTGGCTTAGCGTCCAAGTCCATCCCGATGATAGCTATGGCTTGGCTCACGAAGGAGAACTGGGCAAGACAGAATGTTGGTACATTTTGGAAGCCGAGGAAGGCGCTGAGATCATTTATGGTCACAATGCCCAATCCAAAGAAGAACTCCGTCAGCAAATCGAAGCTGGAGATTGGGACAAGCTGTTGACCCATGTCCCCGTCAAAAAGGGTGATTTCTTCTTTGTACCAAGCGGCACCATGCACGCCATCGGTAAGGGAATCCTGATTTTAGAAACCCAACAATCTAGTGATACAACCTACCGTGTCTATGACTTTGACCGCCGTGACGATGCAGGCAACCTCCGTGAACTTCACATTGAGAAATCGATTGATGTACTGACCATCGGACCTGTTGCTAACTCCACACCTGCCCACCTCAAAGCGGGCAATCTTGACTCGACACTTCTGGTTGCCAATCCCTTCTTTACCGTATATAAATGGAATATCCAACAAGAAATTAAAATGGAACAGACAGTTCCTTACCTGCTTGTCAGTGTCATTGAAGGGGAAGGTGCCATCCAAGTCGGTGAAACCAGCTACCCACTTCAAAAAGGAAGCCACTTTATCTTACCAGCCGATGTGATAGACTGGACATTTACAGGACAAATGAACATCATCGCAAGCCACACAAACTAATACTCTTCGAAAATCAAAATTATCCGTTGTCAACTTGCCTTGATGAACTCAAGTTCTATCTTCGACTTCGTTTCCTAGGCTACTTTTGATTTTCATTGAGTATAAGCATACAAAAAACTTGAGCCTTTAAACTCAAGTTTTTTTGTATTATTCAAACCAAGACTTATTTATCTTTTCCGCTTCTTTTATCTTACGTGGACCTGTTCCATAGCGTTCCGCGTCCCTATCTTCCTTATAAGGTAAAAAATAAGCTGCTGCAATATAGAGAGCAATCAGAAGGAGGAAGGATTTGCCTAAGAGGAGACCTGCAATAAATATCGCGCGTGTTACCCAGGATTCCCAGCCCAATTTATGCGCTATGCCGGCAAGAACCCCAGATACTATCTTCCCCTGCCTTACTTTATACAATTCAATTGACATCTTTTATTCCTTTCACGTAAAAGCCCCCTTGACCTGTTTGTACCTTCAAGAAAAGTAAATCATTGCCAGATTTTTCAAACTGATAGGGACTATTTTTCTTTTTCCGGTTAACCAAGACATGACCGGATTGCGACTCAATCTGCCCCCGAATTCCCTGGCCTTTGCCAGTGTGTAAAGTCAAGGGAGCCTGAGCTAGTTGCACATACAAGTGTTGGGGATAACCACCGCAAGTCGTCAAGCGAATATCCTGTTGTTTTTTATCCCTTGAACTGCGGATAGAAATATCTTCAAATGGTAAGTAATCCAAGCGAGCATCTGCCTGACCAAGTTCCAAATCCAGCACCGACATCCATTCCTGAGGCAAGTTGATTGTCAAACGACAGGCCAAGCTACTGTGAAAATAAAGCCCCTTTTTTTCAACATAAAGACGAGGAAGCTTATCTTCTGGTGCATCTTGATTGTAGCAAATCTCCACACTAATCTGATTATTTTTAGACTTAGCCAAAGTTAGACGTCCCTCAGATAATTTTAAAAAGAGTGATTCAATCCCTTCAAAACTATAGGATTGTTTCAATTTGGAGGAAGCAAAGACCTTAAAACTTGGCAAGGTAAAATTCAATTTTACTTTTTCTTCCACAAAAAGAAAGTCTGGTTCTTGATTCATTTCCTTAAAACAGGCACGCGCCTCTTCCTTGGTCAAGACACCTTTTTCATATAACTCAATTAAGCGTTCTTCTCTCTTTTGCGTCATAGACTCACCTCAATTCTACTCTAGTATATCACATTTCTCCACAAAAAAATCAGCCCGAAGACTGATTCTCTATTCTTTCAGAGTAAGTTTTCCCCTACACTTCCCACATCGGTATTTTTTTAGGTCAATGCGGCGCTTGCGCTGGTAGACTTGTCCACAGGACTGACAGGTATACAGCAAGCTTGGCTTGGCAGCTTGTTCCAGTTTGGGAGCATAGCGCAGGCCGTCCACCGCAGCTAACAGTTCCTTGAAGTCCCTGTCTCCGTGCCGATAGCCTTTCTTCTCAAAGTAGAGATGGTAATGGCAGAGCTCGTGGCGGACAATCTTCCGAAAGACTTCTAAGCCTTGTTCCTCCAAGTGTTTGGGATTGAAATCCAAATGCCCATCTCTTGGAAAAAAGCGACCACCTGTTGACCGCAGTCGCCTGTTCCAGACAGCCCGATGCCGAAATTCCTTACCGAAGTCTTGCAAGGAAACTTCTTGCACATACTTATTCAGATCCATTTGGTTTCAAAAGGCTAAGGCCGATACGGTTGCGTTTGATGTCCACTTCAACCACCCAGACAGTAACGATTTCCCCAACAGCGAGGACTTCGCTAGGATGAGGTAAGGCTTGTTGGCGTCCATTCTTATCCCGTTTGCGTTTGACCATGCGTGAAATGTGAATCAAGCCATCTTCATGGACACCGATGTCCACAAAGGCTCCAAAGTCCACAATATTGCGGACTGTCCCCTGCAATTCCTGACCTACCACCAAGTCCTTAACATCCAAGACATCTTGACGGAGGACTGGTGCTTCAAAGTCATCCCGTAAATCACGACCTGGCTTGAGCAAGTCTGCGATGATGTCCTTCAAGGTTTCCTGACCGACACCGATTTTTTCTGCCGTATCTGCGATAGCCACCTGCTTCAATTTTTCCTGCGCAGCCTCATCTAAGTGGTCAATAGCTAGAAGTTCTAACAGTTTTTCCACAGCCTTGTAAGACTCAGGGTGCACGCCAGTATTGTCCAAAAAGTTAGTCGCATCTGGGATGCGCAAGAAACCGGCTGCCTGCTCAAAGGCCTTGTCACCCAGACGAGGCACCTTTTTAAGCTGCTGACGAGAGGTCAGGGCTCCATTTTCCTCGCGGTACTTGACGATATTCTCCGAAATGGTCTTGTTGAGACCTGCCACGTGAGCCAAAAGGGCAGGACTGGCCGTATTGACATTGACCCCGACCTGGTTGACCACCGTATCGACTACAAAATCCAGACTTTCAGACAGAGATTTCTGGTTGACATCGTGCTGGTACTGGCCGACACCGATCGACTTGGGATCGATTTTCACCAGCTCAGCCAGAGGGTCTTGCAGACGGCGGGCAATGGAAATGGCAGAGCGTTTTTCCACAGGGAGGTCTGGGAACTCATGTCGTGCTAGTTCAGAAGCTGAGTAGACAGAAGCTCCGCTTTCATTGACGATGACGTAAGAAACTTCTGGGAAATCCTTGAGCAAATCAGCGACGAAAGCCTCCGATTCACGGCTGGCCGTTCCATTTCCGATAGCAATGATTTCCACTTGGTATTGCCCAATCAAGTCTGCCAAGTCTTTCTTGGCCTGAGCAATTTGGCGCTGACCAGCCGGCTCCACAGGATAGATGACCTGGGTTGTCAAGAGTTTTCCCGTCTGGTCTACAACTGCCAGCTTAGCACCTGTCCGAAAGGCAGGGTCAAAACCAAGAACAACCTTGCCTTTGAGGGGAGATACAAGGAGCAGATTTCGTAGGTTTTTAGAGAAGAGCTGGATAGCTCCTTCTTCTGCTTCTTCCGTCAATTCTGTTCGAATACGACGCTCCATAGCAGGCAAAATTTTCTTCTTGATGGCCTGCTGAATGACATCCTTAATGTAGCTATTAGACTGCGGAAAACGCAGTTCGAAGAAACGGATCATTTTATCCACATTGTGTTCAAAAGAAACCTTGAGAACGCCTAGTTTCTCACCGCGGTTAATAGCCAAAGTCTTATAACCCTGCATTTTTGCCACTTTCTCAGAAAAGTCATAATAAATCTGAAAGACTTCTTTCTCATCTGCTTCTTGATCTTTTAGCTCTGAAGTAAGGCTTGAATTAGTCTGTACTTCATGGTAGACCCAGGCCCGAAGTTTATTGTCTTCTGAGATAGCTTCGACCAAAATATCCACAGCCCCAGCCAAACAAGCCTGGGCAGTGTCAAAACCCTCGCAGATAAAAGCAGCAGCCTGTTCTTCCAAGTCAGCCACATTCTGCAAAATTAGACGAGCCAGCGGGAACAGCCCAGCCTCACGCGCCACCGTTGCCTTGGTCCGACGTTTTTCCTTATAAGGCAGGTAGAGTTCCTCCACATCTGCCAACTTTTCCGCTTCCTCGATAGCCTGACGGAGCTGGTCTGTCAATTTACCTTGTTCTTCAATCTTGGCAAGAACGGTAGCCTTACGGTCAGCAAGAGCAGTCAAAGCCTTATCCCGATCGATGATGGACTTGATGACCACCTCGTCCAGGTTCCCCGTCACATCCTTCCGATAACGAGCGATAAAGGGAATAGTGTTTCCTTCAGCCGTCAAAGACAGGACAGTATCAATCTGTTTTAAACTAACGCCCAATTCCTGAGCAATTTTCAAATATTTTTCTTCCATAGCTACTATTATAGCATGAAAGCGGTACAAGTGACTCAATAGAAAAAGCACGTAGATAAACTACATGCTCTCAATAGCTAATTAAAATTCAGCCTGATCCGGGTCAAGTCGACCTTTCACTCCTTCTAGTTTATCCAACTTTGCAACTGCTGTCGGACTAATAGCCAAGCCATCAATTTCCAAATTCGCCTTAATATTTTCTGGACTAGTTGATTTTGGGAGAGGGAGAAAGCCTTTATCTAAAGACCAAGCCAGTGCTAATTGAGCAACACTACAGCCTGCTTCTTTAGCCAAATCGGCTGCTTCTTGGCTTTGGAAAAGTGTCCCTGTACCAAATGGGCTATAGGCCTCCAAGAGAATACCTTTGGCTTTGCAGTAAGCCACTAATTCTGACTGAGGAGTTCCTGGAGCTAACATAATCTGATTAGCCATCGGGATAATCTCAGCCGTTTCCAGCAAAGCTTCTAGATGGTGTTCCATAAAGTTAGAAACTCCAATTACTTTCACTTTTCCAGCACGATAGAGCTCTTCTAATGCCTTCCAAACCTGGGCATTCCGTTTTTTCCATCCAATCGTCTCACGACTAGCCTTTGGATTTGGCCAATGAATCAGTAACAAATCCAGATAATCCACCTGAAGTTTTTGCATGGATTCTTCTACTGAAGCAAGGGTATCTTCATAGCCAATCTTATCATTCCAAACCTTAGTTGTTAAAAAAATGTCCTCACGAGCTAGACCACTATCAGCTATAGCCCGACCAACACTAGCTTCATTGCCATAAATTTGAGCAGTATCAATATGGCGATAACCAGCTTCCAATGCATAAGAAACCGCACCGTACGCTACTTCACCATCAGGTATCTGCCAAGTTCCAAAACCAATTTTAGGAACAGTTACACCATTTGAAAACGTATATCTTGTCATAAAAGACCTCCTATTTCTTCTATCCCCAGTATAAACTAAATTGTCAATCAATACAAAATAATGCGACCTAAAAATAAAAGACACCCGAAAGTGTCTGCTCACATTTATTGTATACTTACTTTTCAAAATTTATTTTCTTGGATAGTTTATCGATAACAACAGCTCCAACTAATAGAGAAAGCAATTCTCCTGCTGCTGTTGTCAACCAAGTTAGAAAGAATGGTAAATCGTATAAGACTTTTAATTCTAAAGCAATGGTAAACATAGTTGCCGCAAAAAAGAATGAGAAATAAAAGAAAGCCTTGTTAAATAATCCACCGAATAGATAGTCCTTCTTGTATTTTTCAAACAGGATAACTCCCAACGTAACGAAAATTAATGTCGAGAATCCACCCACAAAGAGGTCAATCACACCAAAACCAATCAAGTTGGAAATCATGCAACCAATGGTCACAGCGATAATATACTTACGATTATAAAAAGCCAAGAAATTGAGCATTTCAGACAAACGAAACTGAACAGCCCCGAAGGAAATAGCATTCAATGGCGGTGTCAAGGTAAGAGCGACATAAATCGCCGCAACAAGAGCAATTTCTGCCATATCTCTGGCAGTCCATTTAGATGTATTCATAAAATTCTCCTTTAGCGAAAAAGCTTAAAATATGCTTGGGTAAAGTGAGCAAGCCCCAAGGGTCATTGAATTTGTCAACAACGTTGATTAGTATAGCATATTTTTGCTAAAAATGATAGACTAGTCCTATGAAAAAACTATTTTATCAACTCATCAATAACGAAGTTATTCTCTATTTGATTGCAGGTGTTGTAGCAACCCTTGTTTATATGATTACCCGTATGGGACTCTTTCTGTTCATCCCATCCATTCTGCTAGTAACTCTTTTAGCCAATACAGTAGCTATCCTCTTTGCCTTTTGGACAAATGATCGCTTTGTATTTCAGCAAGTAAAGGAAGGCTGGTTCCAACGCCTCATCAAATTCACTACCGCTCGAATTGTCACTCTTGTTTTGGATATGGCTTTAGCCTATATACTCGTAGCTGCCTATCCACAATTGATTGGACAATTTGTACATAACAACATCAACCTGGTCAATGCCATTGCGACACTTTTCTCGCAAGTCTTAGTTATTGTCCTAAACTACGTTTTAAGTAAATTATTTGTATTTAAAGATAAGAAATGAGGTTGGGCAAAAAGACCAACCTCATTTCTCAGAGTTCGTGTCAACATCTCAGCGCAGTGGTTGATTGGCAGATTTGTTCGCGTTTCACACTCCAAATCTGACCTAATCAACTGTGCGGGGGTGAGAAGACGAACTCATTTTTTTGAAAAATAGAGTTCTTTCTCACTCCCATTCTTTATCTATCGCTGTAAATCTTGCCTTGAGCCTATTCAAGATAGAAACAATATCCCCATCTCTGGCATGAAACTCTTCTACCTGCATACTTTGAACCGTAGCATTAATCATTGCACCAATGATGAGTACCTGAGCCATAAAAATAAACCAAAGCATAAAAACAAGAAAGACGACAGCTGTTACTATTCTAAAATCCAGCAACTTATTAGCATAATTATCAACATAAATCGAAAATAACTTTCCAATAGAAGTCATCGTCAACAGAACAAACAACGTTCCTGGAAAAACATATCGAACTTTTTTTATCCGAACATTTGGCAAAAAGAAATAAAGCATAACCAAGGCGGCAAACAGAGCCATTAAACCTACTAACTGTGTTTGACTAAGAAGTCCCTTCAGCCAGGCGTCTTCAATAGGAACCAGCTTATTAATATAAGAAAAAACTGCCTGCCCGAAAGTCAAAAGCGTGATACTTAAGAGGATAATTACCTGCAGACCAATTCCTAAAAATATGCCAATCAAGTGCCCAATAATAAAATCACGGTGTTCATTGATACCATAAGCCTTATTAAAGGCCTTCTGCAAAATAGTCATACTACGTGACAGGGTCCAAAGAGTTGTCAGAATTGAAATCCCTAACCACGATGACGACGGCTTTGTTAATACAGAAGTGATAAAAGATGAAACCGAAGGATAGAGCTTGTCTGGCACAAATTCAGCTACAACCGATAAAATCATATCCACATCAAATGGATAATATGGCAGTAAATTCGCAAGAGTTAGAAGAATAGGGAAAATAGAAATTAACAAATAGTAAGCTACTGCAACACTTGTTACATCGCTATCAGCAGAACGATAAAAAGAAAAGAAGGTTGAGCAGAACGTTTTCAAACCTTCAACTATTTTGGTTTTCTTCATTCTCTCCTCCTTCCTCATTCATCTATTATTCACGACCACACCGAGAATTAATAGGTCCCTTCTTCACCTTGACTGGTCAAAATAACCGGTCCATCTTTGGTGATGACAAATTGGTGTTCGTATTGACAAGACAAACCACCATCAAGTGTCTTATGAGCCCAACCAGTCTTCATATCTGTATCAATTTCCCAAGTCCCTGTATTAATCATAGGCTCGATAGTCAAAACCATACCTTCACGCAAGCGAAGACCACGACCTTTAGTTCCATAGTGGGGAACCATCGGCTCTTCGTGGAAGGTTGGTCCAACGCCGTGACCCACCAAGTCACGAACAACACCGTAGCCCAAACCTTCTGCATATTCTTGAATGGTTGCACCAATATCACCGATACGATTACCAACAACTGCTTGCTCGATACCGCGATACAAACATTCCTTAGTCACATCCATCAAGTTTTGAACCTCCTCAGAGACCTGACCAACCGCATAAGCCCAGCAGGAATCCGCACAACCACCACGATAGGTCTGGGTGATTTTCTTCATAGCCTTGACATCATTAAAGTTGAGCTTAGAAACATCAACTACCGCTTTATCCAAAGGCTCGCTCAAAACCATATCGACCTTCAGTAAATCACCTTCTTTAAGTTTGTAATGACGCGGAAAGGCATGAGCGACCTCGTCATTCAATCCACAACAAGTCGCATAAGGATAATCCATCAATTCTCCATCAACACCAATTTGGAGTGGCAAAACATTCTTTTCCTTACACGTTTTACGGACATATTCCTCTACTTCCCACATGTCCACGCCTGGCTTGATAATCTCTCGCAAACCAATATGAATACCAGCCAGAACATCTCCAGCACGGTTCATTGCATCAATTTCTCGTTGTGATTTAATGGTAATCATTGATTCTCCTCATACATTTCTAAACTAAATTCAGCCCTCTTCAAGCTAAATTTTAGATAATTTCTTGTTTTATGACTATAGCGGTCACTTCCGCGATACTGCGCAACCTGTACCAAACCAGCTTTTTTCGCCACCATCTGACTGGCCACATTTTCCTCATGAGTGACAATAACCAGCTCCCTCAGACCAAACTCATAAAAAGATAGATAGACTAAAGTCCGCACTGCTTCCGTCATTAAGCCTCTTCTCCAGTAGTCTTTTTTTAGGAAATAGCTGAGCTCCGCAGAAAGTTGACGTCCATCTACCTTTTCAAAGCAAAGCGCACCAATCATCCTCTCCGAATACTTATCAACTAAGGCCCAGTTTCCCAATGGTGAACGCATAAATTTTTCAACCATTGTCGAAAAAGCAATATTTCTGTCCTCCAAAGCTGGAAAGATAAAAGGAAGATTTTCGGGATTTGATACAATTTCATAGAAACTTTCTCCATCTTCAAAAGAAAATGGTCGTAAATACAAACGGTCCGTTTCAAAGTAAGCAAACTTCGCTAGTCTTGTCCAAAGTGTCATAGTGTACCCAAGGGGCTGAGAATTACTCCCAGCCCCAGATTGTTTCGTTTTTAAATCGTTTACGTTTTGAGAAAGTAGTTCTCAATTAGACTCTCTAGTCCTCAATCAACTGAATATCTGCACCTAATTCTGTCAGCTTATCAATAATATTTGAGTAACCACGTAGAATAAACTCAATGTTTGTAATTTCTGTACGCCCTTGAGCCATTAAACCAGCAATAACCATTGCGGCTCCCGCACGCAAATCAGTAGCTTTAACAGATGTACCAGTCAGTTGATTTGGACCTTCAAAGGCAATATGGTTGTTACGAGTAGAGATTTTTGCTCCAAGATTTGCAAGCTCCTGCACATGACCAACACGTTTTTCATAAATCGTATCAACAATCGTACCAGTCCCTTCTGCCTTAAGCAGTAAAGGTGTAATGGGTTGCTGCAAGTCTGTCGCAAAACCTGGATAAGGTGAAGTTTTCACACTTACCGCTTTCAATTTCTCTTGCTTTTCAACAAAAATACTATCTTCAGAAATGGTCATGCGAACACCCATTTCTTCCAACTTAGCGATGTAACTCTCTAAGTGTTCATAAAGGACATTATCGATACGAATACCTTCACCAACAGCAGCAGCAAGGGCAATATAAGTCCCTGCTTCAATACGGTCTGGAATCACCTGATGACGTGTTCCTTTTAGACTATCTACGCCTTCAATGGTGATAATATCTGTACCCGCACCACGGATACGTGCCCCCATATTATTAAGCAAAGTTGCCACATCAATAATTTCAGGTTCACGCGCCGCATTTTCAATAACTGTACGGCCTTCTGCTTTGACAGCTGCTAAGATAGTATTAATTGTCGCACCGACGCTGACAACATCCATGAAGATATGTGCCCCTTGAATACGCTGACCATTAGTTGCCAAGCGCATATAGTCACCTTCATAGGTTGTCTCAGCTCCCATTGCCGCGAATGCTTTCAAGTGCAAATCAATCGGACGCGGTCCCAAATCACAACCACCTGGCAAGCCAACAACAGCTTGACCAAAGCGACCAAGGAGGGAACCGTAAAAATAGTAGGATGCACGCAAGCTATTAATTTTGCCAAATGGCATAGGCATGTCTTTTACACCACGAGGGTCAATCTCCAAGGTTTCACCATCACGCTTGACCGTCGCGCCCATTGTTTCCATAATATCAACTAAGCTATCTACATCCGAGATTGCAGGTACTCCGTCCAGAGTAACAATCCCGTCTGCAAGAATAATGGCCGGAATAAGAGCAACAACTGAGTTTTTTGCACCACTAACGGTAACCGACCCTTTCAGTGTTTTTCCACCATTAATTACAATTTTTCTCATACTAACATTCACTTTCTTAATTTGCCTAAAAAGGCATACGTTTCATTCTATCATAAAGTCTTGGAAAAAGCTAGTTATATAGCATGCAAAAGGACCGAGCCAATGAGCTCAGTCCTTCATATTTATATACTATTAGTGAATCTCTCTTCATCATTTATGAAAAATTCTCTGAATTTGCTCCCTTGCATCCACGAGATACAACTCCAGCTCTTCTCTCGTTAAATAAGGTACTCTCCCATAGAAGATAGGGTCAATGACTTGAGCACCGTTGCTGTTGAAAAGCCATTCTGAGGTCAGGGTTTTCATCGCTTGATCAATGTGTAAAACTTTCTTTTCTAGGATGTGCAAAGACAATTAACGCTTTCATAAACTTCTAACTATTTCATTACAAAACCGCAGTTTTCAAGGCTTCCACCTTGTCCAATTTCTCCCATGGGAGATCAATATCGGTACGTCCCATGTGTCCATAGGCTGCAGTTTGCTTGTAAATCGGACGTTTGAGATCTAACATTTGAATAATTCCCGCTGGGCGCAAATCGAAAATCTGACGAACAGCTGCTTCTAATTTACTCTCAGCCACTGTACTTGTACCAAATGTATCGATGCGAACTGAAACTGGTTGAGCAACACCGATAGCGTAAGCCAATTGAACTTCCGCCTTTTTAGCCAATCCAGCTGCGACGATATTTTTTGCGATGTAGCGTGCCGCATAAGATGCAGAACGGTCCACTTTGGTCGCATCCTTACCAGAGAAGGCACCGCCGCCATGACGAGAATAACCACCATAGGTATCAACGATAATCTTACGACCTGTCAAACCAGAGTCCCCTTGAGGTCCACCAATAACAAAACGACCAGTTGGGTTGATAAAGTAGTTGGTTTGATCATCCAGATAATGAGCTGGAATGATTTCCTTGATTACACGTTCAATGACATCCTGACGAATTTGTTCCTGGCTAACTTCTGGATCATGCTGGGTCGAAATAACGACAGTATCCACACGAACAGGTTGATTGTCTTCATCGTATTCAACTGTTACCTGTGACTTAGCATCTGGACGGAGATAAGCAATTTCACCAGATTTTCTCAACTCGGCCAAGCGACGCACCAATTTGTGGCTAAGTGAAATTGGCAACGGCATGAGTTCAGGCGTTTCATCTACTGCAAAACCAAACATGAGCCCCTGGTCACCTGCACCAATCAAATCCAATGGATCTTGACTAGCATCTTGACGAGTTTCCAAAGCTTCATTGACGCCTTGGGCAATATCTGGCGATTGCTCTACAAGTGACGGATGAACCCCAACCGACTCAGCTGAAAAACCATACTCACCTTTTGTATAGCCAATCTCCGCAATCGTATCACGTACCACACGGTTAATATCTACATAGGCAGTGGTTGAAATCTCTCCAAACACATGAACACTACCTGTATAAACAGCCGTCTCTGCCGCTACGTGCGCATCTGGATCCTCTGCTAAAATAGCGTCCAAAATAGCATCTGAAATCTGGTCTGCAATCTTATCCGGATGACCCTCCGAAACAGATTCAGACGTAAACAACTTACGTTCTGACATAAACATGTCCCCCTTAAAATAGAATATATGCTAGAAACCTAGCGGGTTACTAAGGTTACAAAGAACTAGTCGCAGGTTAGTGCTTTGCGAGAAACAAAGTCTTGAGCAAAGAATTGAACCCTCAACAACAGAGGATATCATCACTAGCATACGACTACCTTTTCGGGACTTAATAACATAACCATTATAACATGATTTGAGGCTTTTCGTCTTGTAAATCATACGCTTTTACTAAAAAACAGCAGAAAATAATCTGCTGTTTCAATGATAAGAGTAAATAAACTCGTACTGTTTGTGCTTACTTTTATTTCATTGTCTTACCGGTAAAAATTAGGATTTGTAGGAGACAACTATTCTTGCCCACCTCTTATAAATGGTTCTGAAACTGTAGTGTCCAATAATTCTTTATATGCGACTACCTTTCTGAATGTATTCCCCATCATTTCACTACTTCTATATTCTCTTATGGCATCCATATTAAAATCTGCATAATACAATCCTTCTGTCACATCATCTGCTAACATAATTGTATTATCCAGACAAATTCCGTTCTTGTCCCAGCAAATAGGACTGTATGCACAAGAACAACCTGCGTTTTCCCCATTAGCATTTGCCATAGCTATTCCAACCATATTCTCATACGCTCGAGTGGACAAGGCTTGAATACGTGGCCTCATCGAACCACAATCATTTGGTACAAGAATAATTTCTGCACCCTTTAACATCAGCATTCTTGCACTCTCAGGATATTCCCTATCATAGCAAATCATTATACCGATTTTTATGCCATCAACATCACAAACTTTAAATTCAGTTCCTGCCTCAACATCTTTTTCATCAGCAAAATCACAAGTATGTACCTTTGAATATTTCATCAATATTTCGCCGGACCTATTGATGACAAAAGCTGTATTTTGAGGTTGTCTTTTTCCTTTTGTAAATGATGTTAGTACAACACCTATATCGTACTCTTTTGCAACTTCGCATATTTTCATAATCACTTCGTCATCGCAGGATATACTTTTTTCATACGTCATCGGAAGTTCATAACCTGTTACAAAACATTCTGGAAGTAGCAAAATATCTGCTCCATTTTTTGCTGCTTCCTTCACAGAGCAGATTATAGTATCAATATTTCTTTTGATATTTGAAATTTCTGCACGAGCCTGTAAAATCGCTACTTTAAAAATCATATTTCTCTCCAAAATTCCTAGCTTATGAAGTATCCCTAATGAAAATCAGAGCAAAGAAACGTCCCTACGACTGATTTTTAAATCTGTTTCTCTTGCTCTAGCGTCAGTTGTTTGTTATCCACCAGCGCCTCCTGAAATGTCTATCGCTTCTAAATAAATTCCGCTTCTGCGATAGCCTGTTTAACCACCTCTAGCGGCAAATGAACCAACTCACAGCCCTTTTCTTTATACAAGTACTGAGCATAGTCATCCATGCGGTATTCATTGATATAGACAACCCGCTTACAACCAACCTGTAACAATTGCTTGGAGCAGTTGAGACATGGAAAATGGGTCACATAGGCAGTAAAACCTTTTGGAATTCCCCGCTCCGCTCCTTGTAAAATGGCATTGACTTCCGCATGCAGGGTTCTAGCGCAATGACCATCAATCATAAGGCATTCCTGATCCAAACAATGTTCGGTTCCTGAAACAGAACCATTGTAGCCTGTTGCGATAACTTTATTGTCCTTAACCAAAACCACACCGACCTTGGCTCTTTTACAGGTTGCTCGATTGGCAATCAAAAGCGCCTGAGCCGCAAAATACTCATCCCAAGCTAAACGATTTGTTGACATGACTTCTCCTTTCTCCACTCAATCCACCATCCCATAAAGCTCTGCCAAGTCCTGGGCTGTGACAATACCAACAAGATCCTCTGGCGAATGAAGCTTCCCGCTCGCCTGACGACTGACTAGGATGGTTGTGCGCTTACGCCCCTCAAAATGATTAATTACTTGATAAAGATGAGCTGTTATTGGCAGAACAATTACCTGAATACTATCTTCCTCACAAGCTAGTACGTCTTCAAGACTAGCCTGCACCAATTTTTCACGTATAGAGCCCGTTTCCTTGCTTGCCTTGGCCAACCAATTTGTCAATCCCTTGTCAGAAACCAGGCCTTGATAAACCTTGTCAGAAAAAATAGGAAACTTAGAAAAATGCTCTTGCTCCACAATTTCTAAAGCCTTTATCAATTTGTCCTTGGCCTCAAAAATAACCGGCTTAATTTTCTGGGTCTTTTGCAAATAGTCAGCAATGGTAACCGGTTCTTGGTACTGGGCTATCACTTTTTCCAAAACAGTGATTAATTCCTGCGAAGGTTGGGCTACTTCCTTCAAACCTGTTCGTTTCTCATGAACCATGAGATTACGCAACTGACGAGCTACATAGAGTTTATCCCAGTTCGCCTCAACGGGATTATGTCGCGTCAATTCCTTTGCCTTGGTCAACATAGAGCCTACATCTGCATATTCCCCATCCGCAACACCGCACACCTTGCGCAAGACCTTATCCAAGTCATTGAATAACTCTAAAAAACGGGTTTCATTCATCTTAATCTACCATTGCTGATTTCAAATAGGCATCTACCATCCGCTCAGTCGCAACTACAGAATCCAAATGCGTCCGTTCATAGGAATGGCTGGACTCGATTCCAGCACCAAGCAGTGCATGCTTAACATCTGCACCTGCTCGCATAGCTGCCGAAGCATCGGAACCATAGTAAGGATAAATATCCAGCTTGTAAGGAATTCCATCTCTTTCAGCCAAGGCTATCAAGTGCTGACGGAGTTCATAATGGTAGGGACCTGAACCGTCCTTGACACAGATAGAAACCGTGTACTCATCCGTCTGCTGATCATCTCCCATTGCCCCCATATCGACTGCCAAATATTCAACCACCTGAGCAGGAATGCTGGAGTTAGCACCGTAGCCGATTTCTTCATTGTTTGAAAAATAGAAATGTGTCGTATAAGGCAAGGTCGCTCCCTCTTCCTTATAGACTTTCAAAAGATGAAGCAAGATAGCTGCGGATACCTTATCATCCAAGTGACGACTCTTGATAAAGCCAGTTTCAGTCACAACAGTCCGAGGATCAAATGATATAAAATCTCCGACTTCAATACCCAAGGCCCGCGTCTCGTCCGCATTGGTCACTTTTTCGTCCAAACGAATTTCCATATTGGTCTGATTGCGCTCAGCGGTGCTGGCATCTCGGTAGACATGGACAGAGGTCTGGTGCATGAGAATGGTGCCTGTAAAGGTCTTGCCATTCTTGGCACAATGAATTAAGCAGTTTTCTCCCTCAATAGAAGGGTATCCAAATCCTCCCACCAAATCCATTTTGAGTCGGCCATCTGGCTTCACTGCACGCACCATGGCCCCCAGTGTGTCCAGGTGAGCAGTCACCATGCGATGTTCCTGGTCATTTTCCCCCGGAACTGTCACCAAAACACCACCTTTAGCGGTCTTACTAGCAGCATAGCCGAAACTTTCAACCTCTACCTTGATGTAATTCATAATATCCGTCGTAAAACCAGTTGGCGACGGAGTGTTGGTCAATTTAACAATGTAATCAAGTGTCTTCATGAAAACCTCCTTATTTGAAACTATTATATCACGTTTTAGGTGAATTTTTTGCTATAATGAAGGTATGAAAACCTATCAGAAAATATATCTCCTTTTAAAAGAGAGAGAGGATTATGTCAGCGGAGAAGATTTGGCACAGGAATTGGGCATTTCACGGACATCCATTTGGAAGGCCATTCGCCAGTTAGAAACGCATGGTTTAACTATTGAGGCTGCCCGTAATCGTGGCTATAGATTAGCCGAAGGCGATTTACTCCTACCCGAATTAATCTCCCAGGAGCTTCAACTACCTGTCCATCTGAATATGGATAGCGACTCCACCCAGCTAGATGCCAAACAAGGTATTGAATCAGGTCATACTAGTCCTGCCCTGTATCTAGCTCCCTATCAGAATAAAGCCAAGGGACGATTTGGGAGACCCTTTTATGCCTCCAAGTCAGGTGGCATTTATATGTCGCTTCGTCTCTCTCCCAATGTTCCATTTCTAGAATTTAAGCCCTACACCATTTTAGCTGCAGCAGCTGTTGTGAAGGCCATTCAATCTCTTTGCGACTTGGACGTCCAAATCAAGTGGGTCAATGACATCTATCTCGGACACAAAAAGGTCGCTGGTATCCTCACTGAGGCTATCTCTTCTATGGAAAACCAACGGGTAACCGATGTCATTATCGGTGTCGGCATCAATGTCCGCATAGACGATTTCCCTAAGGAATTACAACAATCTGCCGGAAATCTTTTCGAGGAACAACCACCATTTACCCGCAACCAACTCATTACTGCCATCTGGAAAGCCTTCTTAGAAACCGATGAGAAGGAACTAATTGCCCTTTACAAAGAAAAATCACTTGTCGTTGGCCAACAAGTGAGCTTTGTAGAAAATCAAGTTGAATTTAAGGGGACTGCCATCGCTGTTACTGATACAGGAAACCTGGTTATCCAGTTAGATAACGGCAAAGCAAAAATTATCTCCAGCGGAGAAATCAGCCTTACTTCTTGGTCTGCTTCTCCACCAAACGAATAAATTTAGTCACCTTGTAAGCAAAATGAAGATTCCGATAGGCGATAAAGGCGTAGATACCTGCAATCAAGAAATCTCCTGTCAAAATCGATGCATTCATAAAATAAACAGCTAAAATAGTTGTAATGGCTAAAAAAAGAAATTGTGGAAGTTTCATAAAATAGATTATACCAAAAATTCAGTCAACTGGCTGAATTTTTATATGCTTTCTTGATAGGTTTCGATTCTTTTCTAAACAAGAAAACACCAACTAAATCAGTCAGTGTTTCTTAAGGAGATATGAAAAATATTTAGGATTGAATATAGTATAAAATATCTATCAAAACTATTCATCAGTCTTAGGACTGATATTTTCTAATCATTCAAAATCTCTACTGAGTCCGCTAGAAAGCCAAATTCTTCTGGAACAGGGCTTTCTTCTTTTTCTCTTTCTTGTGTTTTTTGCCCTTTTGCCTTAGCCGAAAATTCAGCACGAATACTGACCCAATCTTCCTGAGCAATGGCTAAAATCTGTGGCGAAAAACCAGCAGCCTTGCTGAGAATATTTCCAAACATGGTATTGAGATTGTCACGCTTCATAGTCTGTTCAGCATTAAGCGGAGAATCAAAGGCTAGAATCGCGTGATTTTCATTTGCAGCGACTGGTTGAGAACCAACAAGCAAGGCACGATCTGCTCCTGATAAACTCTCAATAATTTCTCCCCAAGCATTCTGCAAGCGAGTCAAATTTTCACGCGCCAAGGTTGGATTTTCCATAGCTTCCTGCAAAATAGCATGAACCTTGCTGGTATCCAATCGGTACTTCTTCGGAGCCTGCGGCTTGCGTGAAACTGGCTTAGCAGCACTTGGTTGACTAGATAATTGACCTAGTTGTTTCTGTAAATCCGCAACTTGTTGTTGCAGACTGGCTAGTTGCCCCAGTAAATCAGCTGGCAGCTCCGCCATTGCCCCCGAAGGAGAACTATCTTCAGCCAAACGAATGGTCATCATTTCAGCGTAAATCTTCGGTTGAGGACTGGACTTGATGTCCGCCAAACCCCTGGTCACCATCTCAATCATGGTAAAAATCCGTGCCTGCTCAAGAGCTATATTTTCTGAAAAACCTGTTGTTAAATGCGTATCCTCACCACCCGTCTGCACGATAAGGACATCTCTCAAATAGTGCAAAAGATCTGTCGCAAAACGGCTCATACTCTTTCCTTGGTCAAACAAGGTTTGTAGATGCTGGAGAGCTGTGACACTATCCCCTTGACGCAGACTTGCCACATAGTCATCCAAGGCACGCAAGCTGATAGAACCAGTAATTTCCTCAGCAATTTCCAAGGTCACTTGCTGGTCCTGACTAAGACTGAGAGCCTGATCCAAAATAGATAGGGCATCCCGCATCCCCCCTTCTGCCCGACGCGCAATGATCGTCAGAGCCTGCTCGTCAAAGATTAGCCCTTCCTTGGTCAAAATTGCAGCCAAGTGCTCCTGAATGTCCGTCACCTTGATGGACTTAAATTCAAATCGTTGCACCCTTGACAGAATGGTGGCAGGAATTTTGTGCAATTCCGTCGTTGCTAGAATAAAGACCACATTTTCAGTCGGCTCTTCCAAGGTCTTCAAGAGGGCGTTGAAGGCACCAGTAGACAGCATGTGGACCTCGTCGATGATATAGACCTTATAGGTCGCAAGACTAGGTGCATAGGTCGATTTATCACGAATATCACGAATCTCATCCACACCATTGTTGGAAGCAGCATCAATCTCAATCACATCTTCCAGGCTACCTTCCGTAATAGCCTGACAGATATAACAATCGTTACAAGGCTCGCCTCCAACCTGATTAGGACAGTTCATGGCCTTGGCAAAAATCTTAGCTGCCGATGTCTTACCCGTACCACGAGGACCTGAAAAGAGATAGGCATGACTGATTTTCCCCTGTTCAATGGCCTGTTTGAGTGTGGTCGCAACCACCTCCTGCCCCACCATCTCCCCAAAGGTCTGGCTTCGGTACTTCCTATATAAAGCTTGGTACATTAGCGTTTTTCTCCAAACATAGCCAAATTCCAGTCCGTCTTCTCAACCAAGAGAGCAACGAACTTTTCTAGATAGTCTTGGTCAATCGTATCATAATCAGCTACCAATCTCGAATCCAAGTCCAAAACGCCCAGCAACTGGTCGTTTTTCACCATTGGCACAACGATTTCTGATAGGGCTGTCGCATCGCAGGAAATATAGTTATCATGTAGACGAACATCGTCTACGAGAATAGTCTGGCGCTTAGCTGCAGCCTCACCGCAGACACCCTTTCCAAGTGCAATATGAACACAGGAAACGCCACCCTGAAAAGGCCCCAAAATCAATTCTTGACCATCATATAAGTAAAATCCTGTAAAGACAGAGTTTGGTAGAGCTTGATTGAGCAAAGCAGAAGCATTTGATAGATTGGCTAAAGCATTGGTTTCACCATCAAGAAGAGCTTCCAATTGAGCCAATAATAGTTGATAATTTGAAATTTTTTCTTGTTTTGTCATAGGAACATTATAGCATAGTTAAGCCGACTTTTATAGTCCGAGCGATAAAGAAAAGGCTTGCGCCTATTTCCACATCCAGTACATAATCACTGCATCAATCAATACCCCTATAGCCCAGGCTAGTTGAAAATACTTTTTCTGTGTCTTATGCCGAAAATGGGTTCCACCTGCCCAGGCACCCAGCCCGCCACCAAAATAGGACATGAGTAATAAGGTCTTTTCTGAAATCCGATAGGCGTTCTTTCTTGCCTTTCCTTTATCCATACCATAGGTAATGAAGACAACTAAATTCCAAACTACTAGCGCCATACTAACCATCTGTTTGATTGACATACATTCCTCCAATTAAGTCACATTTCTTCTTACTCTAACATAATCCAAAACAGGACACAAGGAAAAACGATTCGGAAATCCGAATCGTTACATTTCTGCCAGTGTATCCTCTAACCATTTGAGCTGGGCACGGTTGCGTTCAATAGCCCGTGCCAAAATCAAATAGTGTCCATAATTGTCTTGGATACTTTCCTTGGTTGAGAACAGCTCAACTTTACGACTGTCTAGGTGTTTTAAGTGCTTGGTGACTAGTTCAATTTGACTCTGCAACAAACCAGGAATCCGTGGGTCATCCTTTTCACGGATAAAAAACATCTTGATTGAAAACAAGTCTTTTTGCTGAGGCGTTTCTTCATTTGGAATGGATAGCCATTCGTCTAAAATCTGACGACCAGTAGCCGTCATCGCATACTGCTTTTCCTTTTCATTTCCAGGTACTGCATGACAAGTAATCAATTCTTCCTTGGTCATACGTTTTAATTCTGGATAGACTTGGCTATGGGCAACCTGCCAAAATTCGCCTAAATCACGTTGAACATAGTCGGTAATCTGTTTGCCAGTTACCATCTGACCGCTAGCACCCATAATCCCTAATATGATATGAGGTAATATTCTTTGCTTCGGCATCTTAACCACGCTCTCTTAATATACTCTCCACCTTGGTGTTAATCAAGTCGATGGCTACAACGTTGCTGACGCCTTCAGGAATGACGATATCTGCATAGCGCTTGGTTGGCTCGATAAACTGGTGATACATTGGTTTCACCACCGAGGTGTACTGCTCAATGATACTATCTAAGCTACGGCCACGCTCTTCCATGTCTCTCTTAATGCGGCGAATGATACGAATATCGTCATCAGTATCGACGAATATCTTAATATCCATTAAATCCCGCAACCGTTTGTCTTCCAATACTAAAATACCTTCCACAATAAATACATCTTGTGGTTCCTGACGATAGGTCTTCTCTGAACGTGTGTGCTGAGTGTAATCATAAATCGGAATATCCACTGAACGTCCTGCTAATAGCTCACTGATATGGTAAATCATCAAATCCGTATCAAAAGCCAGTGGATGGTCATAATTGGTCAGTATCCGTTCTTCAAAGGTCAGGTGGGACTGATTCTTATAATAAGAATCGTGTTCAATCATAGATATACGAGCATTTGGGAAATTATCCAGAATGGCACGTGACACACTTGTCTTGCCACCCCCAGATCCGCCGGTTACGCCAATAATAATGGGTTTCTGAGTCATCATCATCTCCTTCTATTTTCAATACTATTTTACCATGAAACATGGTATAATGAAAAGGATAACACAAAAGAAATGAGAATTTATGCTTAATTTTGGTATTGTTGGCACCTCAGACATCTCTCATCGTTTTATAGAGGCGGCCCATTTAAGTGGACATTATCAGCTACAGGCTGTTTTCTCCCGTAAACTAGAAACTGCTGCTGCCTTTTCAGAGCAGTATGAAGGAGTCGATTTATACACAGAATGGGTAAAATTTCTTTCTGCTCCCATTGATGTTGTCTATATTGCCAGTCCAAATGCCTTGCACTTTGAACAGGCAAAAGCGGTTCTAGCTGCTGGTAAACATGCTATTGTTGAGAAACCCATGGTTTCTACACCTCAGGAATTAGGACAATTGCGTCGCGTTGCCCAAGAAAATAATGTTTTCCTCTTTGAGGCTGCTCGAAACTATCACGAACAGGCTCAAACCATTATCCGTGAATTTTTGATGGATAAAACGATTTTGGGTGGTTCATTTGGGTATGCCAAGTATTCTTCTAAGATGCCTGAATTGTTGGCTGGGCAAATACCAAATATCTTTTCAACTGATTTTTCCGGTGGTGCTCTCATGGATCTAGGTGTCTATACGCTCTACGCCGCTATCGGTATTTTGGGAACTCCCAGAACGGCCCGCTATGTAGCACAACAGCTACCTTCTAGTATTGACTTAAATGGTTCGGGACAACTCATTTATGACAACTATATCGTCCACATTCAGGCAGGAAAAAATATTACGAGCAATCTAGCAAGCGAAATCTATACAAATGATGGAACACTAACACTCAACGCATGTCAGCATATTAGCTCTGCTATTTTCACAAAACATGACGGAGAGCAAATTGTTTTACCAATCCAAGCGGCCCAGCACCCTATGCTCGAAGAAGCGCTAGAAATTGCACAGGCAATCAAGCAACAAAACCGCAAGCTTGTGGACCAGTGGTTGACTGTGGCAGAAAGCGTCCATCAAACACTTTACACCATGCGTCAAGACGCAGGAATAATCTTTAAGGCGGATAACAATGAAATCTAAATTTCCCTCCAGCTGGACGGACCAGCTTACCCTACTTGGCTTTGAGGACTTTACTCCTATCCAAGTCCAGGCCTTTGAGCCTATTGCAAACGGCAAGTCCCTTCTAGCTATCAGCCCAACAGGCACAGGAAAAACCCTTGCCTACCTCTGGCCTGGCCTATTAGCCCTAACTCCTAAAAAAGCCCAACAATTGCTCATCCTCGCACCAAATACAGAGCTGGCCGGCCAAATATTTGATGTTTGTAAGACTTGGTCGGAGACAATTGGGCTGACTGCCCAACTATTCTTATCTGGTTCCAGTCAAAAACGCCAGATTGAGCGACTAAAAAAAGGACCAGAAATCCTGATTGGAACACCTGGTCGTATTTTCGAGTTGATTAAATTGAAAAAAATCAAGATGATGAATATCAACACCATCGTCCTAGATGAGTTTGATCAGCTGTTCTCCGATTCTCAATATCAGTTTGTTGAAAAGATTATCAACTATGTACCTCGTGACCACCAGTTGATCTACATGAGTGCAACAGCTAAATTTGACCGTCAAAAAATTGCTGAAGACATTGAAAGCATTGATTTATCTGAGCAGAAATTGGATAATATCCAGCATTGCTATATGATGGTAGATAAGCGTGAACGTTTGGAAACTCTACGTAAGTTTGCCAATATCCCTGATTTTCGTGCTCTTGCATTTTTTAACAGCCTATCAGACCTTGGTGCAAGCGAAGATAAACTACTCTATAATGGTGTGAATGCAGCTTCATTAGCTTCTGATGTCAACGTAAAATTCCGCAAAGTCATCATCGAACGTTTCAAGAATCACGAACTCAATCTTCTACTTGCTACAGATATGGTCGCACGTGGTATTGATATTGACAACTTAGAATGTGTCCTCAACTTTGAAGTTCCTTTTGACCAAGAAGCCTACACTCATCGTTCTGGACGTACTGGACGCATGGGCAAGGAAGGTCTTGTCATCACTCTAGTATCTAGTCCTAGCGAACTAAAACAATTGAAAAAGTATGCCTCCGTCCAAGAAGTCATTCTCAAGAATCAAGAGCTCTACAAAATATAATGAACAATATACAAAAGGCTTAGAACCAGTGTTTCTACTAACATGATTCTAAGCCTTTTATCATTCTTACTGGGCTGGACCAGATAATTCTTGTGAATAATAGATTAATTGAGGATTGAGAGGACTGGCGAGTAAGTCTGTTACAGTAACCATATTGTAGCCCTCACCTGTTAAATATTGCAATACAGACTCGAGGCTATCAACTGTTGACTGATGAATATCATGCATTAGGATAATACTTCCTGGACAAGTCTGTTCTTTTATTTCTTTCAAAATGGCTTGTGGATCGCGACTCTTCCAATCTTTAGAATCGACCGACCAATAAATCGATGGAAGTCCCATCTGATTGACAACGGCCTGGTTAACAGAACCATAAGGAGGGCGAACCATTGTTGGTACAATACCTGCAGCTTCAGTAATAGCTGCCTGTGTATCTTGAATTTCTCTCTGTACTTGCTCCCCAGAAATAGTGACTAGATTGGGATGATTCCACGTATGGTTGGCGATGACGTGCCCTTCTGCTACCATTCTACGGAGAATAGCTTCATTCCCAGCTACAGCCTTACCAACAACAAAGAAAGTTGCTTTGGCATTATATTTTTTCAGTAAATCTAAAACTACCGGTGTCGTGTTCGGATTTGGTCCATCATCAAAGGTTAGAGCAACCTGTCTCAAATGTTTCTTATCCACAACTTGTGCAACCATATACTCATCATAACCAACCTTATCAGCATCTACTAGATAATCACTCTTCACTACTGGGTACAAATCTGAAATTGGTAGAACCAACTGGTTGATGCCGTAACCATCTGGTAATTGTAAGGTTAATTGGCTGTCTCCATAACTAAAAGAAATAGCATTTAAGTCTAGTGTTTCAAATTTTTTGACAATCGCTTCTACATCAGTCTCTTTCATTCCTTGAGCAAGTAGGGCTTCTCTTAGATGACCAACAATAATACTTGCTGCAGAGGATAAATTAGGTAATAAATCTTCCAGGGTAAACAATTCATTGTCCTGCGTCAACAACACACGCTCAGACGGGAGTTTATCCTGCTTTTTAATTTGCAAGTTGTCTACTTTATAGTGCTCCGCTTGAATTTCACGAGCTGTTACATTTTTAAAATTTGTTTTTCCCTCTATTGATGAAACAAAGACCAGTTTTTGAATTTTTCCTGCTGGTTTTTTATGACCAAAGCGTCTTTGAACATACGAAATCATTCGACTTTCTACAGGTCCTAAGACTTGACCTGCATCATCTGTAGGTAAGGCAGCCACAACATGGGTCGTATCAATATTTCCCTCTTGAATTTTGCCCTTGCCTTTAGCGAGGATGGTTTGTTGTTTTTCCTCGATAAACTGACTAACTTGTCTTTCTTGAAGTCCTGCAAATAACCATAAAGCCAAACTTACCATTATGCCGAGCAAGGCGATGTTGATTCCCAACCAAAAACTAACTTTTTTCATATCCAACCTCCCATTCAAAACATATATAAACTATGCTAAATCATTTAAAGGCTCTTGTCAAGACAGTTCTATAAAAACTCATAAAAAGATTAGGTAATACTCTTCGAAAATCAAAATTATCCGTTGTCAACTTGCCTTGATGAACTCCAGTTCTATCTTCGGCTTCGTTTCCTAGGCTACTTTTGATTTTCATTGAGTATAAATAATTGATTTACTTCCTAATGCCCTCCCTTCTGCCATTTTCTGATTTTTTTCTAAAAAGAAAAAGACTGCCTAGGCAATCTTTTCTAAATTAATCTGCACGAATGACTTCCACACGGTAGCCATCTGGATCTGTCACAAAATAATAACGACCTGGACTTCCTGGCAAGCCTTTTATATCTGTCGTTGGATAGCCCAATGCTTTGTGTTTCGCATTGTCCCCTTCTAAGTCATCCGAAGAAAGAGCTAGATGCGAGAAGCCATCCCCTACGATATAGGGACCATGATCATAATTGTAGGTCAATTCAATCTCAAAGTCATCCCCTTCAAGTGCTAAGTAAACCAAGGTAAACTTGTGCTCTGGATAATCCTTGCGACGGGTTTCCTTAAATCCAAATGCTTCTTCATAAAATTTTTGAGATGCTTCTAAGTTCTCAACACGCAAACATGCATGTAGCATTTTTTTACTTGCCATAATAAACTCCTCCTACCTTTTAATACCACCAGTATACCATACTCTCTATGAAAAATCCGATATTCAAAATCATGACCACCCGTCAAACGGGTGGTTTGAACAAGGGCTGTAAGCCCACATCACCAGCCAGCGCCTAAAGACGCTGGCTTTCACTTTGTTCAAGCCTCACTGCTTTTGACTCGTCACTAGCCTCTTAAAGAGGCATTCGTACTACTTGCCATTATCCCTAAAGGGATCTTCATACTCTTTTACACTCAATTTATCAAGTGCTATATCATGCTTTTCCTGCTCTTGAATA